>CAYYLA010000207.1:0-5610 GCA_964441785.1 uncultured Candidatus Cloacimonadota bacterium
AATCTTCAGAAATTCAATATAGCATTTCCTCTGATTCTGCTTAAGAGTATTCCCTATGTATTCACCCTGCTATTCCTCTTAATAATTTCGCTGAAGGGAAAACGATCTAATTCCCCTAAAGCCTTAGGATTAGCATATTTCAGAGAAAGCAGAGAATAGTATAAATTCAACATAATCAGGAAAATTTTATGATCAAAGTAAAAGGTAACATCGTTGATGTGAAAAACCGCAGAATTTTTGCAGGTTGCATTGACATAGAAGCTAATCGTATAAAATCGATTAGTCCGATATCTGAAACAGTAGAAGGATACATTATCCCAGGGTTTATAGATGCACATGTTCATATAGAAAGCTCTATGCTAACACCACATGAATTTGGTAGGATAGCATTAACTCATGGAACAGTAGGAGTTGTCTGCGATCCACATGAAATCGCCAATGTTTGTGGTTTAGATGGAGTAAAATTCATGATCGAAAACAGCAGACATTCACCATTGAAATTCTCTTTTGGAGCACCATCTTGCGTGCCGGCAACCCCTTTTGATACAAATGGTGCAGAATTGGATCACAACGTTATTGATGAGCTATTATCAATGGATGAGGTAAAAGCACTTGCCGAGATGATGAATTTCCCCGGTGTTATCAATGGAGATAAAGAGGTTAATGCCAAAATCGCTTCTGCAAAAAAACATAATAAACCTGTAGATGGCCATGCACCAGGAATTACCGGTGCAAATCTTCAAAAATATTTTGGTTCAGGTATTTCTACCGATCATGAATGCACAACACTGGAAGAAGCTTTAGAGAAAATCAACTTTGGTGTTAACATCCAAATACGTGAAGGATCCGCCTGCAAAGATTTTGATTCCCTTCATAAACTAATCTCATCAAACCCGGATAAGTGCATGTTTTGCTGTGATGATCTTCATCCTGATAATCTGGTAGAGGGACACATTAATAATATTGTTTCCAAAGCAGTGTTACTTGGATATGATATTTTTGATGTACTTAAAATTGCATCCACAAATGCTATAGATCATTATAATCTCGACATTGGCTCACTTGAGATCGGTGATTTTGCCGATTTCATCATGGTTAATGATTTGAAAGACTTTATTGTAAAAGAAACATGGATAAATGGCAAAAAAGTTTATGATAAGAAGAACAAACTACCCGAACATATTGAGACAGACATAATCAATAATTTTAATATCTCCCCACTGGTAGCTTCAGCTATTGGTGTGCCAGCCGAAGCAGGTAAAATAGCTGTTATTTTAGCTCAAGATAAACAGGTAACAACCGGACAAACCTATGCTGATCCACTTATAAAAAATGGCTGCGTTGTATCCAATGTTAATGAAGATATCCTTAAAATTGTTGTGCTTAATCGTTATAAGCCAATGAAACCCGGGATTGGTTTTATCAAAGGATTTAACCTAAAATCTGGAGCAATAGCTTCATCTGTTTCACATGATTCACACAATATTATTGCTGTGGGTGTTGATGACAGCTCAATAGTGAGAGCAATTAATGCAATTATTGATAATCGAGGTGGAATTGTTGTGGTACATGATGAATCTATCTCTATCCTAACTTTACCAATCGCTGGTATTATCAGCAATTTGGATGCACATACAGTATCAAACCGTTATAAGGAGATTGATGCAGAAGCAGAAAAGCTTGGCTGTACGATGAAAGCTCCGCTTATGACTTTAGCCTTCATGAGTCTGCTTGTAATACCCGAGTTAAAAATTAATGAAAATGGGTTGTTTGATTTAAAAAAATTCAATTTTGTCCCTCTTTGGAATCAAAATCCTTAATCACAGGTAATATTTTGTTGAAAACATTAAAATCTCGATTACTAGTCTTCATTTTAAGTGCAGCAATTTTAACGCTGGTAGTTGTCATGGTTTACACGAGAATCAATGTAGACTTAGAGATTAATAGAGCCTATGAGAAAAATGCTATCGATTATCTTGAGTCAACATATCTAAATGTAGAGAGTGAATACAACAGTATAAAATTTCATGAAAACATAATAATAGAAAGCAAAAGAAAAGAGTTAGCAAATATCGGAGAGATTGCGTCATCAATATTAAATCATTACTATAAATTGTATACCGATAAAGTATTATCCGAAAAAGAGGCGAAACATGCAGCGATAGAGAAATTAGAGTATTTGAAATATGATGATGGAATAGGTTATTTCTGGATAAACAGCAATACGTTACCTTATCCAACCATGATAATGCATCCAAAAGAGAAGCAATTAAATGGTAAGAAACTTTATGAAGAAAGATTTAATACTGTTCAGGATACAGGAGAAAATCTTTTCACGAAAGCTGTAAAAATTGTTCGAGATTCAGGAGAAGGATATCTACAATACAAATGGCATAAACCTGTATCATCATCGCAGAGAACAAAAGCAGAGGGTACTATACAACCAAAATTATCATATGTCTTTTTATTTGAACCCTGGGATTGGGTAATCGGATCTGGAGTTTATGTTGATGATATTGATAAGAAAATTAATGAGAGATTAACAGCTGTAATCAAAGAGATGCAAAGGGGATTATCAACTGTAAATTTATTTAAAACTGGCTATCTTTTCATCTTTACAGAGGATAATAGAATAATCTACCATCCTTATTATGATTATTTGTTTGATATCTCTGGTCTAAAGAATCCTGAGACAGGAAGATCTTTGAGCTTGCAATTAAGGGATGCAGCTCTTAATCAAGATAATTATTTTGATTATAAATGGTCTAAGGTAGAAAATCCAAAATCGGAGTTATTTTTAAAACGTTCTTATGTAAAATATTTTGAACCATTAAACTGGTATATAGCCTCCTCTTTCTATGTTGATGACATGAAACAACCCGGCATTATCTTAATCAGAAGATTAATCTATATATCATTAGTTGCTCTAATCTTATCAACATTGTTAATTTTGTTCCTGACAACAATGATAACAAAGCCATTAAATAATCTCATGAAGGGTGCAAAAGCTATTGAGATCGAAAAAAACCTGTCCCTCAGATTACCTGTGAAAGGTAGCTCGGAAACTAAAGCTTTAGGAAAAATACTTAATGAGATGATTGCATCTATTCAACACCATAAAGAAGACATGGTAAAAAGTGAAAGCAGATTACGAGCACTGGTAGAGAATAGTCCTGATGGGATTATGATGATTAATGAAGAAGGAATTATCACCCTTGATAATAATCGGATTCAATATAAGGGTTTGCAATCACCCAAAAGAATATTTGACTATTTCGAAAAAGATCAGAAAGAGTACTTATATCAACAAATATCAGAGGTTTTTAAGACAGGAAAACATTCCTCTTTTGCATTAAAATTGAGACATTACAATAGATGGTATCAGCTTAGTATCGGGATTATCCCTTCTGAAACGGGATATCATAATGCAACAGTTTTAACCACCGACATCACTGAAATCCGTGAAATACAACATAAGCTAGAGATAAATAATCAGCGCTTCACTACTGTTTTGGATAGCATTGATGCAGCTATTTACGTGGCAGACCCCAACACTTATGAGATATTATTCGCCAACAAATACCTCAGAGATATTCATGGTGATATTAATGGTAAAATTTGCTGGAAAACTATCCAGACAAATCAGACAGGTCCTTGTGATTTTTGCACAAACAGCAAACTTCTTGATGAGAACAATAATCCAACCGGAGTTTATCATTGGCAGTTTACCAATACAATAAACAATGTCTGGTATGACATTCGTGATTTAATGATTCCCTGGACTGACGGAAGAATGGTTCGACTTGAAGTTGCTACAGATATCAGTGTACTTAAATCGGCAGAGCAAAAAATCATTGAAAACCTTAAAGAGAAAGAGGTTTTATTAAAAGAGATTCATCATCGTGTTAAGAATAATATCCAAATAATTTATAGCCTCCTTAAGATGCAGTCACGCTTTATAAAAGATGAAGAAGATAAACATATGTTTATGGATAGTGAAAATCGCGTTAAATCTATGGCAATAATTCATGAACAACTCTATGAATCTAAGAATCTGGCAGACATTAATTTTGATACTTTTGTAAATCGAATCGCCAGAGAAATGGGAATAATGTATAACAGCAGTGCTATTTTTAAGATAGAAATAGATAATATACACCTTGATATAAATTTGGGAATTCCCTGTGGATTGATAATTAATGAACTTATTTCCAACTCACTTAAATATTCGGGTAAAAATGGAGAAGAGCTTCATATTAACATTAAATTCACGCATCATGATAATGAGTATTTCCTTTCAGTAAGTGATAATGGAGTAGGTTTACCAGAAGATCTTGATCTTGAGAATCTCAATTCATTAGGACTTCAGCTTATTTCTGCTTTGAAGAAACAGATTGGAGCCGAAATGAACGTTATAAGGAAACCGGGTACAACATTTACATTCAGATTTAAAAGAAATAGTTAAACGGTTGACAGTTGACAGTTGACGGTTGATCCACCTTCTCGGGCAACTGCCCGATACGGCGGACAGGCGGTTGACCCGGCTTCATTGCGTTACGCCGAGGCAAGCGGTTGACAGTTGACCCGTCTACGTTCCACTACGCCGAGGCAAGCAATTGACAGTTTTATCATTCAATTTTCAATTATAGCTACAATGAATTCCTACAAATTCCTATAAGTTCCTATGAGTTCCATAAATTTCCAAAAGCTCCTCAGATATTTCCTGTAATCACACCTACCAACTACCTACTACCTACTACCTACTAATTCCTCAAGGATTACCTTTCGCTTCTCCCTTCTCACTTCTCCCTTTCCTATATTCTGATCTTTGTAATCCCCTTCAGGGAAAAATCATATTCAGGTCATTACAATCCTATGGTTTCACTGGTTCAACCATAGGCTAATGTAAACCCTGGTGGAATATGGAATTTATATGAGAAATGTTGGTTATTTGAGGAATATTGGCATTATTCAACACCCCGTCATCCGCAAAAGCCCGGATGCCACCCCTACTTCGACTAAGCTGTTCAAAGAACAGCTGCTCAGTACAACGTCTGAAGAGGGGAATTTGCATTTATCAAAAAATTGGTGTTTTGGTAAGGATTATGAGAAACAATTAGTTCTCATTATATCTTAAATATTAAAAATTTAGCAAGTGAGTAAATTTCCCCCGTATACCCAATGTGTTCCTATGAGTTCCCATCAATTCCTTCAATTTCTCAAAACATAGAAATTAAACCAAAAATCTTCCATCCCTGTCCGCCAGTCTTTTAGGCGGATTCCATTCTTGTCCGCCAATCTTCTGGGCCGATTCAATTGTATACCTTCAAGTTCCTCAGAAATTTCCAATGCGGTAATTTTCAATGGTATTCCTAAACGCGTCAGCACTAAACCCCTAAACTTTAGTCGTAAAACAATGCTAAAGGACGCGGCACATCTTTCATTACGCCCAAGGTTTACAAGCCTCTGGATTGCGTATAAATATTCATTATTCATCATTCATTATTCATTTTTTTCAATCGTATTCATATGAGTTCCTACGAATTCCCATCAATTCCGTCAAAAGCCGGACAAGCTCCTCCAAAATTCCCAATAACGATCCCTACCTAC
>CAYYLA010000208.1:0-5577 GCA_964441785.1 uncultured Candidatus Cloacimonadota bacterium
ACAGCAATAACAGATCCAAATATATTTTTTCCGATAATCTCCGCTTGAGATATATGTGAAATCCGATGGATCTGTACCAGTGGTAGAAACAGCCACTCTGAACCTTTCTAATCCATAATTATCTATATAGGTCCGTGCATAAAATTCAAAGTGATCTCCATTATTAATGTGTTTGAGAGGTGAAATCATCCAGTCATCGTTAGGTACTGCTTGGCAGTCAAAACAAGCTGCTAATTTTGAACCTGTAACAGGAACAATATCATCACAGGGAGGTGTAGTTTGACTAGGGTTAAATATGATGAATGAGAAGGATGTATATTCGAGATTAAAACTAAAATCATTATGACCATAAGTGGCTGATCCATCTAAATCATGGAGTGTCCAGGGGCTAAAAGCTGTGGTAAAATCATCGTAATCCTCAAAACTATCATCAAATTCTGATATCAGGCCATTTTCATTCCAGCGCAATAATCCAGTTTCATCATTAACTATAAGATTTTCAGGTGGTTCTAACTCTTTAATAAATTCTACCTGTTCTCCATAACCAGTACCTGCGGAATTTGTTGCATAGGCTTTAACGTAGTAGGTGGTGTTAGGTGTTAATCCTGTAAGGGAGGATTCGAAAACACCTGTCGTTGTTGTAGCACCTTCTTCTATAATATTATCATCAATGGTGGGATTCTCATTGATACTCCAGCAAAAACCATGTTGGGTAGGGTTCGGATATCCAAGATCGGTGATATTCCCATGGCAGGTTGCTGAAGAATAGCTGATATCAGTTACTTCCTGGGTTGTAACTACAGGTGTATACGGTATCAACCCACCATCGTATATAGTCCAACCCAAATCATCAGTCAGATGGTCATGAGCTGCTCTTGCCGCAACAGAATATCTACTGTTCCCAGCACTGAATGTTAGATCAGGGTTTACTTCCTGGTAAGCCCAACTGTTTAGAATTGCATCGTAGTTATCGCTGGAAAGATTTGCATTGTAGAACATACCATTAAGAGTTGTAGCTTCGGCAATGTTCCAGTTACAGAGATTTTGATTGAATTTTCTGGCACGTATAAACATTGACCCAAAGTATGTTCCGCTGGATACATCCCAGTTGCTTATATCCTGATTAAAGTTTACCGCATTACTAAACATACATGAAAAAGATCTTACATTACTAACATTCCAATTACCAATATCTTGATTGAAGTTTGTTGCATATGCAAACATATTAGTAGTTTCTTCAAGTCTGGATACATCCCAATTGCCTATGTCCTGATTAAATTTGCTGGCACAATGGAATATACCTAGCATATTCCTTACATTAGATACATCCCAATTGCCTATATCCTGATTAAAATTGCTGGCACTCGAGAACATACTATCCATATTGGATACATTTGATACATCCCAGTTTGAGATGTCATCATTAAAATTTGAAGCATTAAAAAACGTATAAAACAAACTGTTAATTTCAGAAGGTAATGAGTCGGGTACTGCTGTCAGATTTGTAGCATTAGAAAAAGCTCCGGTAAGTGAGGTTAAACCAATATCTCCGAAACTTACAACTTCAATAAGTTTATCCTGGTTCAGATTGTTATAACTTTTACCAAGCTGTGTAAGATTACCATTAATATAGACAGTATAGATCCCTTCTTCTGTATATGTGTGTGCTATATTTCCGGTTTCAGTAATGGTTTCTGATGAGCCATCACCCCAATCTACAGTTACATTTACTGATCCATACAAGGGTAGTGCAATAGTGGTTCCTCCTGAAAGGGTTGTATTGTAGATCATACATAATGGATTAGGTGTAGTAAATTCTACCTGTTCTCCATAACCAGTACCTGCGGAATTTGTTGCATAGGCTTTAACGTAGTAGGTGGTGTTAGGTGTTAATCCTGTAAGGGAGGATTCGAAAGCACCTGTCGTTGTAGCCGCACCTTCTTCTGTAACATTATCTTCAATAGTTGGATTTTCAGATGTGCTCCAGCAGATGCCGTGTTGGGTAGGATTAGGATATCCAAGATCTGTAATATTGCCATGAACAGTAGCAGAATGATAGCTTATATTTGTAACCTCCTGGGTTGTGATTTCCGCTAGATAAGGTATCAAACCACCATCGTATATTATCCAATGAAAGTCTTCTGTTAAATGATCATGCGCTGCTTTTGCTGCAATAGAATATCTACTGTAACCAACATTGAAGGTAAGATAATAGTTTACATCCTGGGAAGACCAACTTTTTAAGATAGCATCATAATTATTGCTGGAAAGTGTAGAAACTCTGAATATGTCATAAAGATTTGTGACACTAGTGATATTCCAGTTACCAATATCCTGATCAAATGCATACGCTTTATAAAACATACTGTCCATATTTGTTACATATCTGACATTCCAGTTACCAATATCCTGATTAAATACATACGCTTGATAAAACATATCACTCATATCTTTTACATTTCTGACATTCCAGCTACCAATATCCTGATTAAAACTACTGGCACAATTGAACATACCATGCATATCTGTTACATTACTGACATTCCAGCTACCAATATCCTGATTAAATACATACGCTTTATAAAACATATTACTCATATCTTTTACATTACTGACATTCCAGCTACCAATATCCTGATTAAAACTACTGGCATCCAGGAACATTATATTCATAGCTATAGCACTACCAACATCCCAGCTGTCTATAACCTGATTGAAGGAACTTGCACCACAGAATGTTCCATGGAACGTTGTAACCTGACTTACATCCCATCCAGAAATGTCATCATTAAAACTGGTCGCATTATAAAATGTATAACTTAAATCAGAAATGCCGGTTGGCAGAGTTTCGGGTACAGCCGTAAGATTATGAGCATAACAAAAAGCCCCACTAAGTGAAGATATCCCAATATCTCCGAAACTTACAACTTCAATAAGTTTGTACTGATTTATACTGTAAGAAGTATTACCGAACCCTGTTAGATTACCATCAATATTGACGGTATAGGTTCCCTCTTCTGCATAGGTGTGAGTTTTATTCCCGGAATTAGTAACAGTTTCAGTTGAACCATCACCCCAATCTACGGTTACATTTACTGTTCCATGCAAGGGCAATGAAATAGTGGTTCCTTCCGAAAGATTTGTATTGTAGATCATGCATAATGGGTTGGTTTTAGTAAATTCTACCTGTTCGCCATAAGCTGTTTCCGCAGAACTCCAACCATTTAAAGTAAAACCAGGTTCTGTGGCACCGGTATCAAAGGTCATTGTAGAATTTTGTGCAAATAAATTAGATGATAAGTATAACAATATAATCACAAAAAATCCAAAAATTAAACTAGTTTTTCTCATTTGTTTCTCCTTTACAGATTTTTTTTTTTAAATTTTTTAATTCACTTGAATAACACTGTTTTTGCAGAAATTAGTAGCAGTGTAAAAAATGTGAAAATATGATTTAACTTTATCATAGAAACTCCATTTAATTTCATTTTGTCTATATACAATCAATTTATGTTTAGATCAAGATGATCGCCAAGATTATGTAATATAATTATCGCATAAAATATGCCATTTTGAAATAAATATTTACAGCTTGAAATATGATTATCATAAAATCTTGCATAATAACATTTTATCCCTATTTTATATTAGAAATACAATATTTGTAAAAAGAAAAATATAATTTTGATTAATAGAAATTGTTGTTTTGATAATGTTACTTTGTCATAAAGATATTTATCTTTGTTAACCAAAAAAGGGCTCAGATCCAATAATCTGAGCCCTAAGTATTATGCAGAATTATCTATTTCGTTATCATTAATTTTTTGATAAAGGATTCTTTACCATTTGTTACAGATAACATATAGATACCTGATCCAACTTTATTCCCGCTATCATCACGACCATCCCAGATGATTGTGTTTTCACCGGAGCGTAATTTTGCTGGTGTAAGAACTCTTATTTTCTGTCCTTTCAGGTTGTATATTGTAAGTGATATCTCATCAGATCTGCTTCTGGTGAAACAGATTCTGGTTTCATCCTGAAGTGGATTAGGATAGATAGATTTCAGCATAAAGGGCATATCTTCATTAGTTCGTTCACAGATAAGGTGTATTGTCATGTTGATGATAGAGTTCTCAGTAGCCATTTGGATCTGCAGTTCATTGTTGTATGTACAACATTGTGAAGCATCCAGATGAAGAATGTTTTCTTTAATGGAAATTCCTGTTGTTTTCTCTGCTGATTTTATCTCGGATCTCATGAGAGTTTCATCTTCTTGCGGTAAGTAATCTTTCAGCTCGATACGAAGATCTTCCTCAGGAATCCAGGTGAATGTCTCTTCCAAATTAAGAATAGATGGATCTGTAAGATTCAGGGTAAAGGTTTGAGCCACAGTTGCACCATCTCCATGCAGGTAATTAGCCGCTATAACAGTTATGTCTGTACCACCATAATAATCCTGTGAATCAATGGAATTTAAGGTTAGCATATTATCATCAATATCCACATGTATCTGTTCTTCATTATAGATTGCATCATAGAACACTTCGCCATTTTCCGGATCAGCAAAATAGTTATCAAGATCTATAGAGTAAGGCAGATCATCATAATTCAAGGTAAGTTCCGGTAATTCTTCAACAATATAAGGAGCATCATTAACTCTTAGTATTACAAAGATTTCATTACTGCTTTCTATTGATAGTAACAGGGATTGATCAGGGAATGCCCATTGAGAACCGATTGGGAGAATATTAAGAGCATAAGGTTCGCCCTCAACAGCAGAAACCTCATAATATAGGACAGATCCCAATAACGAGAAGTAAAGCGGAGCAGATTCTGATTCACCATGATCATCAATATAGTTTGAAAAATCAATGATCTGTCCACCAGCTAGAACCTCGAAGATCTGACCATTAATGGAGTCATCAATTTCTGGAAGATCATACACTGCAAGAATACTGATTTGGAAGGTTGTAGAAGCGAAACGAACAGAATGCGTATCATTGGCTTTTACCGTTACTTGAACAGTACCATTCCAATCATTAACTGATTGAGCATAAAGCGTATCATTAACAATATTCAAATTAATCGCTGAATGAGGATAAACAAGACTGTAAACCAACTGCGTATCATCGATATCATTAAAAATCTCATCCAGGTCAGCAATCTCAAACATCTCAAAATCCTCATTTACTTCAAGATCACTGATATTGTTGACAACAACGGGATCATCATTAACAGGTTCAACAGTAACGTTTACATCCTGATTAACAGATGCTCTGGTAGAAGGATCAGAACAGATAACGCGCAATTGTGCTTCACCATTCCAATCTGGTATACTGCTGCCTAAAGACATTATGCCATTTTCATCAACCGAAGCCATAATCACCGGCGTGTTATCAACAACGGTTAAAACAACGCAGTTATAAGAGAGTAGATCACTGTCACTATCCTCAAAGTAATCATTCAGATTGAACGTTGTCTGCATCTGGAAATCTTCATTAAAGGTTAGATTCGGTATTGGTTCCTGAACAATTGGAGCTTCTGAGTAAGAGACATATACCTCTATTTCATCAG
>CAYYLA010000209.1:0-5569 GCA_964441785.1 uncultured Candidatus Cloacimonadota bacterium
CTGGGCGATAATGATGCTATCTTTTTATTCGAATTGGGACATCATACTAAAGATTATCAAGATGCTGTCATGTTGATTACCTTTGAAAAAATCGATGATTCAGAAACAATTTATGTTGGCGATATTGATTTGGATACTGATCAATTTAAGGTTATTTATTGGAAACCATAAACAACGATATTTTGCAACAATTACAGGCTGAAGAATTCTTCAGCCTGTTTTTTTGTCCAATATTGAAGACGCAATGTAATCTTTTAATTATATCATTTTCATAAAAAATCCTGAAATGCAAGCTAATTTTATATTATCTGTAACTGAAAATATACAGATTTTGTCAAAAATATATGAATTATTGATGGTGTGTAAAAATTGGAACAGCAGCTGCATATATTATGACCAAGAGTGCCCACAGCATATTGAAGAAAATAATAATCTAGGAGGTATCATGGGAAAGCTTGTTTTAATTGGAGTCATAGTGGTTGCTTCAATTGTTGCAGTCACTCTTATCACAGTAACAGATAGAAGTGAGGAATTACCGGAGACATTGAGTGTTAACTTTAAAAATCTTGGTTCTTATGCATTGCAGTATGCAGTAAACCAGGTTGTTGATCAGCAGGTTGTTGGTTCAACGGTTCAAGAATTTACCGGTGCAGATGAATTTATAGTGTTAAATGGGCAGATTAACAAAATTGAGTATGATTTTACCTACAAGAATATTACTGTCGGTACAGAAGAGGATGCACCTGTAGACTCAACAGAAGTTGTAACCCTGGATTTTTCTGGCAGTTTGAATATTAATCCAGATAATGGAGCAAATGAATTCAGCCTCGAGACACCAGAAGGTGTTTTCGATCGTTGGGATTTGCATAGCTACAATATTGATGGTTATATTGGAGCAGCATCGAAGGTTCAATTAAAGCCTAAGGCATTAGGTGTATATCTGGTGATTAATGATGAACCTGTTGAATTATCAAAGAGTACATACTATACGATAACCTCAGACAATATGAACGTTCGGGTATTCAATGATAAGATCAAAAAGGGAAAAGCGATGGGTAAATGGTGGTTGGATATAGCCGCTGTTGACGCTGTGATAGACCCTTTACCGGATGGTGTTGATGCTGGTAATTTCTATATTGATGATCCTGAGAAATTGATTGTTACCCAAACCTACAGCCTTATAAAGAGTGTTGAGATCAATGCAGAGGTATCTTCATTTGTTAATGGTAAAAGATTTGAACATTCCAGCAGTTGTTTCCTTGAAGCAGATGAGGAAGTGGATTATGAGATTTTGGATGATGGATCTGTTCTTGTACATAATCGAGTAGATGTTACTTTTGAAGCTATTGGTTCTTCCTTCTCTAACAGTAAGAATGAAGTATCTATGAAGTATAGTGTTGATAATGGTGTTAGCTATGTTGATTTATGGGATGGGGGTTACATAGCTCCAGGCGATAGTTTTACATTGTTTGATGTTCCTTCGGAATCAACAATTATTCTGGAAGCTAACTGGTACGATTATTATTATCACCAGAATAAATCTCAGCAATCCACAAGTAGCTGGACTGATGTATATCGGGATGGCGACCAGACTCCATCGTACATACCTGCAGCTGGGCAGGAGGAATCCGAAGCTTTTATGGCTCCCTATGTAAATGCAGATGGTGAAGTTACATTAGGTATGAATGAAACACTTTTCCTCTTTGAGCTAGGTCATGTAACAAAAGATTATCAAGATGCTGTTATGCTTATGAGGTTTGCAAAAATTGGTGATCCTGATTATATTTATATGGGTGATTTAGATATTGATACCGATAAATTTAGAGTTACTTACTGGAAGCCTTAAAAATTTTCATTGCAATTCTAGCGCTACTCACCAAAGAATGAGTAGCGCATTTTTTTCTTATGTTAACTTGCTTTCATTGTTTTCTAAAAAGGATGAATCAATGGGTTCCCATAATTCGATTTTATTACCTTCGGGATCCATTAAATGGATAAATTTTCCATATTCGTAAACAGCTATCTCATCCAAAAAAGAGAGACCTTCAGATTCCAATATTTCAACTAATTGCACAAGGTTCTCTACCCGGTAATTGATCATGAACTTCTTTTGGGATGGTTGAAAATAATCAGTCTCAGCTTCGAAGGGACTCCATTGCAATAACTCATCTGCTTTTTTTGAACGGAACATTGTACCATAATCATCAATATTTAACCCAAGATGATCTCTATACCAATTCTTTAAGGCGGTTGTATTTTCTGCTTTAAAGAAAATTCCACCAATACCAATAACTCGTTTATTGGCTGTCACAATTATTTCTCCTTTTCCTTTTTTGCAACAATTACCGCCTGATTAAGTCCTGTGTGAGTTACTGTAACTTCATCAAAACCTGCTTTTAATAAGATTTTCGTCTGTTTCTTTACTGTGAAAGGAATATCTAAATGGTAGATTTCATTGTGCTCTAATTTCTTTTTTTGCTTATGATAAATTTTAAGATATTCTTCTTCTTCACTGTTATCCTCTGCAATGAAATCACCTTCTACATAATATGCCCCAGGTTTTAAGCTTTCCAGAATTCTTTGATACAATTCCACTTTTTTATCCATGAGAAAGTGATGCATAGACATAACAGAAACAGCATAATCAAAGTAATTTTGTCCAAGTGGATATTCAAGATAAGAGCCACAAACCAGATTAAGCTGATCGACCTTATCGATAAATTTTTTCTGCAGTAGTTTTAACATTTCCATTGATACATCGATGGCTGTTACCTTTGCATTAGGCAATTTAGAAAAAATTTGTTTTAGCTCCAGGCCAGTTCCACAGCCAAGATCAAGTAATCTAACCTCTTTATCTGTGGATGTAAAAGGATCTGCAACTTGATTGTAAAAAACTTCAAAATCAACAACATTTGTTTTCATGTGGTTATCATATCCGGTAGCGCGATTATCAAAAAAATCGCTCATTTTCTCAGTATTCATATAGTTCCCCCCTTTCTATAATGATCTACTAACATGATTCAGGATAAGATTTTAAACAGCAGCGGGGCTGTCAAATTATATCACAGGTTATATACCGTTAACTCAAACATTTTTAGTAAGATATATTTATCAAACAATAATGATACTACTGGTATCCGTAATCTACAGCTTGATATTTACATCAATTCTGATTGACATAAAACAAGATGAAGAAATTAATAATTACAAAAAATAGATTGAGGAAACCGTGGAAGAAAAAAAGCGACCAGAATGGGTTCCGGATAAAGCAGGAAAAGAGTTTGCAACATCTGTAATGAAGGGTGTTGAGAAGAATCATGATGGATTTGAATATAAAGAGGGACAGCAGAGAAATATATCATCACCCAGACGTAAAAAGCTAACGACAGACGATTATATAAATGGAATAATAAAATCTGATAGAACGATTTTGGCTAGAGCTATAACCTTAATTGAGAGCAACTCAGTTAAGCATATGGAGAAAGCGCAGGACGTTCTGGCAGGGATATTGCCAAAAACTGGCAAATCAATACGCATCGGAATCACAGGTGTGCCAGGAGCTGGTAAGAGTACGTTTATCGAGGCTCTGGGTATGAACTTGATCAAGGCAGGTCACAGGGTTGCGGTTTTGGCTATTGATCCAAGTAGTACATTAACAAAAGGTAGTGTGTTGGGTGATAAGACGAGGATGGAGTATTTATCCAGAGAACAGGATTGTTTTATCAGACCCAGTCCATCGGGAGGAACATTAGGTGGGGTTGCCCGGAAAACCCGTGAAACAGTTCTGATATGTGAAGCTGCAGGATTCGATGTCATTTTAATTGAAACTGTAGGTGTAGGGCAAAATGAAATCACAGTACGATCGATGGTTGATTTCTTTCTGCTGTTGAAAATTGCCGGTGCAGGTGATGAGCTTCAGGGCATAAAAAAGGGTGTTATTGAATTAGCTGATTCCATTATTATCAATAAAGCGGATGGGGATAACCGGCAAAGAGCTGAGGTAGCCAAGCAGGATTTTAAACGTGCACTGCATTATCTCAAATCTCCCACAGAAGGTTGGATACCCAGGGTGAAGGCCATTTCATCAATTGAATTAGAAGGTATTGATGATGTCTGGGAAATGATTCTTTATTTTAAAGAAGTTACCGATAAATCGGGTGTTTTCGATCAAAGAAGACGTAAACAATTAATTGCCTGGATGGATGATCTGATCAAAGAACATCTTCATTTTCTTTTCTACAGCAATAACAGGATAAATGAGCTGTTACCTCAATTTAAGGATGAGGTTCTAAAAGGTAAACATACACCGACTTATGCCGCAACAGAATTGTTGAAGATTTTTGAGATGATGATAAAAACAGGTGAAGGAGAATAGATGGTTGATCAAAGAAGTAAGGATTATTTAGATAGAATAAATCTTGATTACAGTATTTCACGAACACAGGATATGGTAAGTGCTGTGATCCATATGGTTGGATTTGGCCTGAATTTCAGTGCCTTAGCTCTTTTGATAGTATTCTCTGCCCTGGATGGTGATCCTGTGAAGGTTATTTCATTCTCACTTTACGGATCATTTTGTAATATCTATCTGATTTTTAGTGTACTCTATCATGCGCTTGCTCAACATCAAGTGAAAAAACTGTTTCGGATTTTTGAGATATCAAGTAAATATCTGTTGATCGCAGGTGTATCGCTTCCGTTAACCCTGGTTGCTGTTGGTGGTAATACAGGTTGGATATTCTTCTACCTTTTCCTGATTCCCTGTTTTATTGGTATGATTCTTGCCATAGCGAATAGTCAAACCCAGCGTACAGCCAGTATGATAATTAATGTAGTATTAGTTGTAATTTTAATTGTTTTTATTGCAATCAGTTATCATTTACTCAGTACAGGATTGAAAATCTGGTTGGGTATAGCATTTGTACTATTGTGCCTGGGGGTTATGATGAAAGATATGAAAGGTATCTATTTTAATCATGCGATCAGTCATTTATGCTATGTTCTCTCCACTGTCTGCCTATTCTTTGGCTTCTTTTTTCATCTAATTTAGACCTAAGTTAAACAACGGTTAACAGTTAACGGTTTACAGTTGATGGTTGTCAGTTTACTGTTGTCGGTTGTCCAACTTACTCCCGTTTTATTCATCAAAGGATTCTAATAGCCAGAACTCCTTTAATCTTTCACCTTCTTCCTTTAACTTTGATGACTCCAACGATCATCATTCATTTCACCACGTCGTATCTGACATCTGCCGGAGAAGACGGGTATTCGTTATTTTTTTAATCAAATTTCCACTGTATTATTATTTTATTCCAATAAGCTCCTCAAACAGATATCAGCAATCATTCCTACCTACTACTTTACTACTTACTGTTACAGTTGTCAGTTTTCTCATTTAATTTTCAATTTTACATTTTTCATTTTCAATTACAGTTACATTGAATTCCTACAAATTCCCATAAGTTCCTTTGTATTTCAATTGTATTCCCACGGTGTTCTTGTCTTTGATTCTAATTGTTAGTGTTTGCCTTTAGGTTTAGATTTGAATTTATCCAAACTGATAGAGATA
>CAYYLA010000210.1:0-5558 GCA_964441785.1 uncultured Candidatus Cloacimonadota bacterium
GTATCTAGGGTTCAAATCCCTACGTCTCCGCCATTTTTATATACAATGTATAATGAAAAATTGAAAATGTAATATTACAGATTTTTTATCAATTCTGGGATTTGAACCCGTCAGTAACATTTGGCTTCGACTTTGCTCAGCCAACGGTTAAATGAAATAAAAAAATCAGCTTGTTGAGCGAAGCCGAAACATCAGTTATCTAGATTCTTACTACCTCTTTGATAACTGCAAGAGCTTCATCAACGTACCAACGTTCACGTTGCTTCTCTGCGATTTTCTGCCATCTATTCGCTTCGCTTGTATTGTTCGTAGAGTGATAAATCCTAGCCAGTAGATTGGCAAGCATAGGAGTTTTGCTGCCCACATCTAGGCTGTCCGCAAGTGCAAAAGCATTCTCTGCCAGAGTAATAGCATCTTGATTACGATTCTGTAGCAAAGCGAGCTCTGCTTTTGCCTGTAATGTCCCAATTGTATAACCTTCATGCCGTTCTCTTTGATTTACAGCTTCCGCTGCTTCAAGCCACTTTCGGGCAGTTGAAAGGTCTCCGAGTTTAAGATAGTAACGTGCAAGAAGCTGAAAATCTACTACTTCTTGAGACCACCAACCCATATCTTTTTCAGCATCAACATCCGACTCAACTTTAGCAGCGGCTCGTGCTGCAGCTTCCGAATCATCTGTCTCCATTGCAAATTGCAACCAGGGTGTAGAGAAAAATAACGCTGCTCTTCCATGAGCTTCACTGATAACAGGAGTTACCTGCTCAAGCAGACGGATAGCATCAGTTTGATGTCCCAGATATCCCAAAAGGGTACCTAGATAACCACGAGAGTAGGCTCGTGGAACTTCACCAATACTTACCGGAGCACTACTGGCTATTGCCATAGCTTTAGCAGCCATAAGAAAATCACCTCTTCGCATTGCCACCTTGGCCAAGTTATCCTGTGCCATGAACGTACGAAAACTACGATCTGTAGAGGGAAGTGCAGCAATGGTTTTATCTGCAGCTTCCCGTGCTTCTGCTAAATGCCACAGATCAAAATTATAACGGAAACGGTTGGCTTCTGCTTCCCATATTGCCACTGGATCTCCAGTTATTGCCGCCATTCTGCAAGCTTTCTCACATAGTTTTACAGCTTGGATGAGTGGGCGTTTACTTGCCACAACTACTACCACAAAAGCAGCTAATGATTCTTCAGGATGTTCCTCAGCCAGTTCCATGGCTATTTCTGCCATTGGTTCTCCTCGTCCTGCTGCCGCAGCCCCCATTGTGTCGTAGGTACCTATAGAACGAATCAAACCAAGCATCCTCCTATCTATGGAAGCACGTTCTATAACCTTTTGCATATTCTCTACACAGAACCGATTAAACCATCCACCAACGCTCATAAATCCATGGTCGAATAAGTCTACCAGCATATTTGCTATTTGGAGACCAGGGATATCAGCAAGTAAGCGCATTGTTTTAACTACTACTGAATCTTCCATTTGTTTGTTACATTGCGGTAATCTTGCTCGCATCGCCTGTTCAATTCCAGGTAACAGAATCAGAGAAATTTCAGAATCCTTTATCTGTTCAGCTATACCAAAGGCATCATTATCATCTAAAAAGTGAACCCCAAAATTACGAATTGCATAACCACGCAGTGGTTCTTCCAATAAATGCCAATCTTTGCAAACTTGTTTCAGTGAAATACGGGAAAGCTCCATTGCATCTACAATGGCTTCGTTGGTAAACATGTGCTGACGTAAGGAGTGATGGAATAGTGTGAATCCCTCGTCTCCCAAAGGAGTTGTCACAACTCGTAGCATTGCTGAGATTGCAGATAGACCCCGTCTTACGAGATCACTCCCTTTAGCTCCTGCTGGAACCACTGTACGGCGAATCAGAATAGTAGTTAACGCTTCTGCATCCAATGCTTCCTGGGCTGTGGCTATAGTAGTAGCCAAAGGTGTGATAACTTGATGCAACGATCCTATAGCACACCGTTGTAAAAGTTCTTCATGGTAACTATCTAAAGATGGTGGAAGTATTTCTCCTGCATCAAGGGCACGATACCTGCCAGATAGCACATCACCTATCACATAAGTTACATATATCGGTAATCCATTTGCATTTTTTGTTACTCTATCCAGGAAAACATTGGTCACTCTATCCTTGTCATCACGGTCATTCCGCAATAATCGTTTTCGCAGGGGTCCAATCTTCTCGAGGAACATACTACGGATATCACCAGCTTGCATTGGTGGAACTCCACCTGGGAAAACATGAGTACACTTGCTAGGATCAAAAGCTTCTGCCAATCCCCGTTCTGATCGACCTGCACATAACCAGCTCACACCAGTCATTGCAATATCAATCGGGACATTCTCAGCAAACTCTCTATCATGCTCAGCTATTTCATCAAGTCCGTCCAAGATGAAGAGTACACGTCGATTCTCTATCCTACTTAAGAGATATTTCAAACGATCAAGGGGCTTTTGAGAACCTCTTTTTTTCTTTGATTGTTTCTTACCGTGATCATGTTGCTCAGGTTGAAGATCCGGTCCCAAGCCTGACCATGCTTCAAGACGCTCACATGCAAAAGTCAAAAAATGTTCTCTCGAGCAACGATCATCACCAGATTTGAAACGATATGGCAACACTAGAGTGTCTTTAAGTTGTTCCAGTAAGAGATCCGATACAACCCTAGCTATTAAGAATGATTTACCTATACCGGCTGTCCCAGAAATCCAAAATACTTCTTCTTTCTCACTATCAATAGCCGTCCTAATCTGACGTAACTCTTCTTCTCGTCCTATCAAATTAGCTGCATCTCTTCGAAAATCCTGAGCAAAACCACGTACGCTGAAATTTGTTTCCCGTTTTTTAAGCCGTTCCTCTTCGAAACGGAAAAGACGCATAGTTCATCTGATTCACTTTGACAAACCTCTTCCGAACCTACTGGAGGCAGTTGTAAACCAATCTTGCCTCTTCTTGCATATATCTGTGCCACTGATAAACTGGTTTGAGTTATATCGGTACCAGCAACTCGAGGTTGGTCATATTGTGTGAACGGCCATAATGTAATAACGGTCTTATCTCGTAACAATAAGACTTCATCTCCCCTATCAAAAGCAGTAACTAGAGAAGCCCGAATCTCTTTATCCAACGATTCAATAATCTCTGGCTCATGTGAAGTTCCTCTAAGAATCCCAAACTTTTGAGCATCTGTACGAATAACCAGTTTCAAATCACTTAAAAATGGTATAATAGATTCGAACAGCAAATCGAGTTTCGGTTGCCACGTTAAAAGTAATTGGTTTGCAGCAGACTTTGTTACTCCACCACCATGAGCTAGCTGGTTTCGGACTGCACTGAAGGCAGTTTTAATATCTGCTTGTTTAGATTTACCGTCCAGTAAGGGCATAAGTTTATCCAATATAATTGCTTTCGCTTCTGGCATAATCGTCTTATCAAGTCTTAGTGCATTAACAACTGCTATTGCCATACCTTTCCACTTACCAAGGGTAGGCTCTTCTATGCGTGGGCGCATTTCACTAAGTACTTTAGCTGGGATACCGCCAGTGCGATCCAAATCTGAGAGCCCTGTTATCACTATCAACCTTAGTAATAATTCTATTGTATCACAAGCATACCAAAGTTTTAAAACCGGATTAGCTTCCTGTTTGTATTCAACAAGGGAAATAGCAATAACAGAAGGTAAGTTCTCAACATGACTTAGTTGAACATTCGAGTCTGAATCCTTTGCTTTATTTTTGAGTTCCTCAATGGCTCGCATAATGAGTTTTCGGTGCCCCAATGGTTTGATGTCTAAATCGTTTTTTAGCTCATCACTGGTTAGTTCTAGCAAGGTTTGATAGTCAATCATATTCTCAACAAATGAATCAATATAACATTCCAATTGTAATTCCGCCAACCATCTCTTAATATCCAAACCTGCCTCCCTGTAGTCTATCCCTGGGAATATTATCTACTGTTTGTAATCCTTGGATCGTATTGAGTTATGTAAAGATTTTTCGTAAAAATTGTGATCAACTCCTGTTTATTTGAAAACAATTTTAGTGTAAAGATATAGGACTTCCTTAAATCACCATGTAGTCAAATATGTAGTCAAAATGAGATGAATATCGACACACTGAAGCATTTAGCAATATAATAAATGAAATTGTAGGAAAAAATTAGCTTACAATTTATCGGTTTTAACAATGAGAGAATTATTTTTATTGACTGAAATTAATTAACAAACTCCATTTTGGATAATTATGAATCATACATTTATTTGGATAGTAGATTGGATCCGAGAACATCATGCTTTTGATATACAGGATTATTTATCATCAGCATGTAGATTTTTCATTAAACAGGGAGGAATTATTGAGACTATTTTTCATTATATTTTTTATATCACTGTTTATTAATATATTTTTCCAGAATTATGAAGCGAAATTGGAGAACATTCCATTTGCGTGTTGAGTCTGATAATGAATGTGTAAAAGGGATGAATCGATTTAAGGAGAAATCGCCAGATATTCTTAACGTGATAGTGGAGAGCTAAGATGGTAAATAAAATCCAGCTTTTTAAAGAGCAAAAAGTAAGAACTCATTGGGATGAAGAGCAAGAGAAGTGGTATTTTTCCATTATTGATGTGGTAGCAATTCTTACAGAGCAACTAGATTATCAGAAGGCAAGAAAGTATTGGAACAAGTTAAAAGAACGATTATCAAAAGAAGGAAATCAAACGGTGACAAATTGTCACCAGTTGAAAATGCCAGCAGCCGATGGTAAAATGCGCAAAACTGATGTTGCAGATACAGAGCAACTTTTGCGTTTGATCCAATCAATACCATCGCCAAAAGCTGAACCATTTAAGATGTGGTTAGCACAGGTTGGTAGAGAGCGAATAGATGAGACTGAAAATCCTGAATTAGCTTTTGAAAGAGCAATGGCAACTTACCTAAAAAAAGGCTATTCTAAAGAATGGATAAATCAACGTTTGAAAAGTATTGAAGTAAGAAAAGAACTAACTGATGAGTGGAAAGAAAGAGGTATAGAAGCAGGTATAGAGTATGCCATTTTAACGGATGAGATAACAAAAACCTGGTCAGATAAATCAATAAAAGAGTATAAAAAGCTTAAGAACCTGAAAAAAGAGAATTTAAGAGATAATATGTCTAATTTGGAATTAGTTCTTAATATGCTGGCAGAAGCTTCTACCACAGAGATATCAAAAGAGTTAAAACCCGAAGGATTGGTATCCAATAAAAGTGTTGCCAGAAAAGGTGGTAAGGCTGCCAGAAAAGCCAGAGAGGAGATTGAAAAACAAACGGGTAAATCAATTGTAACCCCGAAAAATGCTAATGATTTTTTGGATCATTCAGCAAGTCATTATGTTGAATCGGAATCTAATATATCGGAAGAAATAAATGAATAGTTTTATAACACACTCAGTCACGTATAATTATGAATCATACATTCATTACGGTTGCAAATTGAATCCGAGAATCATCATGCTTTTGAAATACAGGATTACTTAACATTAGCATGCAATTTCTTTA
>CAYYLA010000211.1:0-3092 GCA_964441785.1 uncultured Candidatus Cloacimonadota bacterium
AATATTTTTGTAAAAGCGACGATAATCATCGTCGCCTTCTTTTTTGAGAATGAAACAATCATTGAATTAAGCCGACAATTTCCAACAACGGGGATCTTAAATTTTACATTCTTGTCCGCCAATCTTTTAGGCGGATTACATTTTAAATTTTTTCTTTTTTTTTTCATCCCCTTCAGGGACGGATCACATTGAGGTCATTGCAATCCTATGGTTTCACAGGTTCAACCATAGGCTAAAGTCAACCCCGTTGGGGTAAAGATTTTTGGTGGAGAGTTCATCCTTCGATACATTTCTATTTCATATATTCGATAATCCATCGAATAATTGAAATAGAACCACTCCAGTCTTCTCCGACTATTGCCGGATACGCCTTGGCAGGCAGGATGAGGCTCAATCTTTCATTTTGTCCGCCAATCTTTTGGGGCGGATTTCATCATTCATTATTCATTTTTCATTACTTTTACCGCGAATAAACGCAAATAGTTAAGAGCTGAACAAAAGATTTCAAAGAGTTCCTATTGTATTCCTTTAAGTCCCTCAAAACATAGAAAATAAACCCAGATTTTTAATAACGGCAATTTCACATCTCACATTTCACATTTCACTTTTTGGGGTAAAAAAGGGCGACAGGAATGAACCTAGAGGAGTATTCATTCCTGTCTTGAGGAGTGCACCTGAGAATCTTAGAGAGATTCTCCTGTTTCAGGGTTAGACCCTGAATTTAGTAAACGTTCCTTTTCTCTTATAATCATAGCTTCTTTAAAGCTAATATGTGTTTTGAATCTGGTCATTTTAAATCTACCAAAGAAGGAATCAACATAGGAGTAGAGGACCGGGATAACCAGCAGAGTAATAGTTGTAGCAAAGGCAAGACCGAAAGCCATGGCAACAGCAAGAGGTTTCCAGTCATCAGAAGCACTGGAGCTGGAAAGAATCATTGGCATAAAACCTGCTATTGTAGTTATCGTAGTCATCAGGATTGGACGCAAACGTGTTTTCCCGGCATTGATCAGTGAGTTCCAGCGATCGACACCACGTTCACGTTCTTTGTTGACAAAATCAACCAGGACAAGTGAATCATTAACAACGACACCAGCCAGAGCGACAACCGAGATCAAGGTCATAACAGAGAAAGGCAAACCAGTTATCATCAGTCCAAAGATCACACCTATCAAAGCAAAAGGAATAGTGAACATAACGATAAAGGGTTGCACATATGATCCAAACTGAGTAGAGAGGATAGTGAAGATAAGCAAAATAGCGATAGCTAAAGCCAGATAAAGAGAGTTATATGTTTCTGACTGCTGTTCTGCTGTTCCGCCATACTCAAGTTCATAGCCTGGATATTGCTGGTTGAAATTGGATAAAAGACCTTCGTTACCACTGATTTTATTACCCTTCAGGAGTGAGGTTACTTCGGAGGGTGTTCGCCTTGATGTTTGTCCGTTAACCTCATAATCAGAGGTGTTCGCAGTAATTGTCATAACGCGTTTTTGATCATAGTGACTGATCTCGGAATAACCTTTGGTAATAACGAAATCGGCTACTTCGCTGACAGCAATTAATTCACCGCTACTAGAGCGTAATTTCAAGGATTTCAGTTGAGCCAGGTTATCAACCAGATCTTCCTCATATTTAACGATGATATCGTATTCGTCGATACCTGAACCACGAAATTGGGATACAGTTCTTCCGTAGGTAGCCGTTGCCAGGAGTGATGAGATTTGAGATTCGTTGATTCCGTACATTTGAATCTTGTCATAGCGTGGAACAATATGTATCTCGTTTTTCCCTTCCTGCAGGTTGGATTCGATATCGGTAACGCCGTCGATACTGCTGAGTATTTCGGAGAGGTATTCTTCGATATTGATCAACGTATCAAAATCATCACCCAGGATGCGAAGTTCTACATCGTTACCGGTAGGAGCGCCACCGCGTTCGCCTTCTTTAAAAGCATAAGAAGAAAGCTCAGGGATTGTTTTGAGATAAGATCTGATAGAGCTTCTAATCTCATCATGAGAATATGTCATATCATCTTCATCCAACATATCAATTTTAATTTCGGCATAATTGCTTTCAGTCTGGGTTTGATGATTTTCGGTTAATTGGCCTACATTTGTAACAACAGCTTCGATTGTAGTCTCCAGTTGGGTGCCTGAAACTGCTTTTAGATTAAGAACGATTGTAGATGAGGTTCTTGATGGGAAGAACTCGAATTTTACTAAACCTGACCCAAGGGTGAACGTACTGAGAATTAGCAGTCCAATAGCGATAAGGACGACAAATTTTCTATGTCCCAGAGCCCATTGAGCAATGCGTTCGTAGTGATTTTGCAAGTACAGGGTGATTTTATTTTCTTTTTCATTAGATTTCTTTTTGTTTTTTGAGATTCCTACTTCATTGATATGAGAGGGAAGAATGACAAGGCATTCAAACAGTGATGCGGCGAGAGCGATAGAGACAACAATTGGGAATACAGAGAGGAATTTACCCATCATACCTTGAAGGAAAATCATTGGCAGGAAGGCCGCCATAGTTGTAAGCACGGCAGAGATAACAGGCCACATAATTTCGTTTGTACCCTTAATAACTGCATCTTTCAGCTTATAACCTTCTTCTCGATGTCGATGAACATTCTCCAGAACAATAATTGCATCATCAACCACCATCCCCAGTACAAGAATCATAGCAAAAAGGGATAGATTATTAATTGTTACATCAAATTGATGCATCAAATAGAAAGCCAGCATAAAGCTGAATGGGATGCCCCAGGCGGCAAGAAGTGCATTCTTCCAACCAAGGAAAATAAAGAGAACAATAAATACCAGAAGTATACCGATAAAGGCGTTACTGCCGAGATTATAGATACTTTCTTTAACATCAATTGAGCCATCGTTGCGAACCTCTATTGTTAGACCGGGCACATTTTCCTGAAATTCAGTAGAAGCGCTTCGGATATCGTTCATAACGGAGATAATATTGCCTTCAGCTTTTTTATAAACCGAAATACTTACACCTTTTACGCCATCAAGTTTACTGATTGTCAGCTGCTCTTCAACAGTATCGGTAACAGTTGCAACATCCTCGATTGT
>CAYYLA010000211.1:3102-5553 GCA_964441785.1 uncultured Candidatus Cloacimonadota bacterium
CATGGCAAGAACTGTCGTGTTTATCTCATCTATGCTATCGTATTCTCCGGTTGTTCTCACCAGGTAATCGCTTTTACCAAAGTTAATTGAGCCACCGGGTGTGTTTTGATTGCGATTGTAAACAGTAGTTGCAATGTCATTTACATCAATATAGTTTTGATCAAGAAGCACCGGATTTGCTTCGATCCAGATTTCACGCTCTCTTGTACCTGCCAGTTCTACTTTTGATACATGCTCAACATCCAGGATTACATCCTCGAGATCTTCGGCGATTTCTCGCAGAGCATTATCGGTAAAATCACCAGCCAGAACAAGGCTACAGATTTCGTTAACTTCTCGCATGTTGAGTTCAATAACCATTGGATCATCAGCTTCGGAAGGTAAATCGTTAACCTTATCAAGCTCGGTGTTGATATCATTCCAGGCTTGCTCAAGATCAGCATCGGACTCCATGATTACCATTATTGTAGCAACACCTTCCTTTGCTGTTGACTCGATATAGTCAATATCGTCAACATCGGAGATTTCGTCCTCAATTTTATTAATGATTAATGTTTCAATCTCAGAGGGGGTAACACCTCGATATGCTACATTTATGATAAATCGACCCATATTTACTGCTGGCATCTCTTCTTTGGGCATGGTGATCATGGTGTAGATACCTGCAACAAATACAATGATCATTATCATATTTATCAGGGTTGGATTTTTTACGGAAAAACCGGCAATAGACATATAATCCCCCTATCTGGCAAATGTGACAGGATCTCCATCGTTAAGAGATTCATATCCATCGGTTATTAAAAGGTCATTTTCAGATAATCCTGATTGAATAATCAGATAGCTGTCTATCTGTTGTCCTGGTTGGATCTCAACTTTTCTGGCTGTATTATTGTCGTCTACCAGATACACATAGTATTTATCATAGGATTTTGTAATATTATCCAGTGATAGATAGATGATATTTTCATAGGTTTTTTCGAGGATTTCGCCAGTGACAACAGCACCGGATATTACCGTGTTATCTGTGTTATCAAACTGGATTTTAACCGGATAACTCATAGATCCCGGAGCCGGGCTTTTACCAAGGCCAGTAATGAAACCTGTCAATTCGATATCATTTCTTGTTTTGATAGCGACGGTTTGTCCAATATTGAGATTAGTTATCTCGGATTCACCAACACCGGTTTCCATGATCAATTGTCGGTCATCAACGATCTTAATCAGTGGTGAACCTGGAGAAACATAATCACCAGTATTGAGGTTAATGTAGGTAATCCAACCACTGACAGGAGCAGTGAAAATAGCAGACTCATAATTTAAACGAGCTGTTTCGGCATAAGCTTGAGCCGATGAGTGATTAGCTTTTGCGGTGTTAAACTGGCTCAGGGTTCTTTTATAGTCAGCTTCTGAGATCTGATCAGCTTTCAGCAGTGATGATGCGGCATCCAGAGAGAGTTGTTCTGCCTCCAGTGTTGATTCTGCAGAAACAAGGCTGGCTTCTGCCTGTTGCAGTGATAATCGATATTGATCATTATCAATAGCGGCAATTGCTTCGCCCTTGTTTACCCATTGACCAAGTTTTTTATTAACTGTTGAGATTTTTCCAGATACTTCGGCATAAAGGATTACTTCAGCAATTCCTTCTAATTTCCCAGAAATCTGTAACGTCTTATCAAGATTGTCTAATGATATTGTTTTCACAGCTACATTGGCAGTTTCTTTCTTCATTTGTTCGCCACTCTGACTGGCTCCTCTACTACCTCTTGCACCACAGGCAGTTGTAAGAAACAGCGTTAAAAGTGTGATAGAGATTAGGATTATTCTCTTCATATTATCCTCCGATTATTTATTTATATTTAATATTTCATCATTATCTGCAGCAAGAGTGCTAAGCAAGTCCGACTTATTCATTAGATAGCTATAGATGCTTGCATAGTATTGGTAATTACTGTTGGAGAGGAGTATTGAAGCATCTTGCAAATCTGTTGTAGAGATCATGTTGTTTTTGTAGTAACTTAAATTCTGTTCATAGAGCTCTTGTGAGTAATCCAGTGATGCTTTAGCCGACTTAACACTCTTTGCTGCAGTTAATAGGTTATAAAATCCTCTTTTTATATTTGTATTGATTGTTGTTTTTGCTGAGATGAGACCATAATTGGAGCTCTTTACATTGTACCTGCTTTGAGCAACACTTAAACCGTTATCAGCAATAGGGAAGATAGGTATTGAAGCACTCAAACGGAGGGTTTCGGAATCACTGTAATCTTCTTCCAGCTCAGATTTCTGCCAGGTTTTATCAACGGAAAGAGTTAGAGTGGGAAGGAAATTACCAATACTCTGCCAGAGATAGAGTTTTTGAGTTTCCAGATTTAATTGAGAATTCTGAATATCATAATTATGATCGGTACCAAATGTGAGCAGCTCGTTTATCATCTCTTCAATTTCTTC
>CAYYLA010000212.1:0-5543 GCA_964441785.1 uncultured Candidatus Cloacimonadota bacterium
AAGGAGGATTTCTTTTTCCTTTTTTCTTTTTTCCTTTTTCTTTTTCTTCACTCCTCGCTATTCGCTTATCGCAGCACGCATTTTTTATATTCCCCTCAATATTCTCGTTCCAAACTCACTTCATTCCGATAAGGAGTTTGCTTGTTATAAACTCGGTGAATATTATCAATCACCTCATCCCAGCGGGAGAGATCACCGAAGGGCGAATAAGCTCTATGGGGTGACAGGATCACATTATCCAACTCATGGAAGGGATAGTTAGAAGGATATTTCTTCCCCTCTTTATCAGGTTCGGGATTATAATCGTACCAGACATCAATAGCTGCAGCGGAAATGGTTTTATCTTTCAAAGCATTGTAAAGGGCTGTTTCATTTACAACCGGACCTCTGGCTGCATTGATCAACAATCCATCTTTACCCAGAAGATTAAGTTCATGCTCACTTATCATATTGGTTGTCTTAGACGTTAGGGGAACCGCTATCAGAAGGGTATCAATATTTCGATAAAAATCCTCCCGCTGGTTGGATGTATAAAATTTTACCCCAGCATCAGGGTTTTCCACAATTCGATTTTTTAGAACATGAATGGTAGCACCAAAGCCCCTGATAAATTGATGGACATATTGATTTACCGACCCATAACCGACCAAACCAATGTTTCTATATCGAATAGGCAACGATTTAGATTCGTTGTCACCGGTTCGCCAGACACCGGCTTTCATCCAATTATGATGTTCCAAAATCTTATTGGTTAAGCTAAGCAATAAAGCCACGATGTGCTGAGCAGTAAAATATGCATTCCCGTGACCATTTACCAGGGCCAGTTTCCTTTTCCTGTTTATCTCTCGAAATGGTTGTATCAGATGTTGAATACCTGCTCCCGGGTTTATAAAAAGCTTGAGATTATGTGCCTTATCCAACAATGAAAAATCGGGTCGCCATCCAATAATAAGATCAGCATCAATGTATTGTTTTTCCAAATCAGTTTGATCAGCGATCAGAAATTCCACATCCTCGAGATCAGAACATCCTCTAGTGATATAGTGATATATTTGATCAGAGGGTTGGCGCAAAAACAAAATATTCACTGATCCCTCTACTTAATACCTTTAACGTAATTCTGTTTCACATTTTCCGCTATTTCATTGAGTTTAACGTCAATATTAATCCCGGTTTGCTGCAGTGTCTGCCAGATTACGCCAAGTGCTTCTTCGGGATTAAAACCGACTGAAGCAGCCAATTCAAGAAGAAGTTTTTTCTCCAGTTCGGTGAACTTTCCATCGGAAAGAGCAACCACAGTAATAAAGTGAAGGGAGTAGAATTTATCGTTATCAGAACCATTTTCCAGGATGTATTTTGCACTGGTGGTCAGTTGTTCTTCAACCTTTGTTTTATCAAAAATAATCTCTTTTTCAGGATCATCAGTAAAAACATTAGCCAGGATTTTAACCAGACTCTTAATCTCTTCCAACATAATATCTTTATCATGAGCGATCAATTTTATCGAGCCAGCAGCTACAAATTTCATAATCATTTCTGCTGTTTTTTGCCTTGGATATAATTTCGTGAGGTTGATAAGAGCATCTGTTTTTGTTCCAAGATCTTCTTTCGATATTATTCCTTTATCATTATAAATCTTTGATTTGTTAAAATGTTCCAGTGCTTTTAAACGAACAGGTAAGATAGGATGAGAAGCCTCACTGAGATATGATAAATAATCAGAGTTTGCAATTTCATCAAGTTGTTTCATAAGCTCTTTCATGTTGAAATTGAGATTCTTCTCGGTAAGGCCATAGGAGATTTTTAACAGAGCTTGAACAGCTGCCTCATAACTGTCACAAGCCAGCAATCCAACTCTATCGGAACTTATCTCAGCTTTTTTTTGCCAGGTTAGAAACTTCTTCTCGGCTAAGGTTGGAAGGAATGTATTAGAATTCTTATCCGGATTATAAAGAAGCATTAATCTGTTATGATCATAGATAATATGTCCAAGTTCGTGCCCCAGAACAAATTTAATCTCATCATCCGTAAGATTCTCCAGCAATGCAGATGTAAAGACTATACTTATATTATCCTGTAATTTAAAAGCAAAGGCATTGTAGGTTAAATCACGCAAAGAAAAGTACTCGATTTTATCTTTAAGTTGAAACCGTTTTTTTACCTCTTCGATAATACCTGAAATTCTTGGTGAAATGGTTGGAGTCAATCGAACCGAATTAGCTAACAGCTGATCACGAAAAGAATTGTGTTCTTTGAGAATATCCTCATGAGAATCAATAATCTGCTTAACCTGATACACCTCATAAAGTTCTTGTGTATCGTCATAATCACCTTTGTAACGTATTTTTGCAAAATCCATCTATCCTCCTAAAATTGAATGCCCAATCCAATATTTAAACCTTGGATATCAATGCTACCTGCTTTTGTTAGATGGTAGCCTGTATAAATTTTCATTCTGTTGATAAATAACGCAAGATTTATCTCAAATTCATTAATTGATTGTGATTCTACCACCGCACCATAATAATCTATCAGAATTTCTAATGGTTTTATTGGATAGACATGCATACCGGTGCTGAAGTTAAATCCCCAATGTTCCGTCTCTCCTTTGATTAACTTCGTGCCTACTCCCCACCACCAGTCGAAATAGCTAAATCTCATGCGGACATAATTTAGCTGGAGATTGTGAAGTTCTAATCGTTCAATGCCTGAATGCAAATCCTCTTGTAATAAAAGACTCTTACCCGATAATTTCAGAAACGGTGTTGCATAAAGATCTGCTTTGATAGTAATGCCCTCAATATTATCAAAGTCAGTAAAATAGTTACTTTGAATATCAAATTTAAATGCATTCTTACTTTGATCATTAAATAACCCCGCAGACGAATCATGCCAGGGATAATTGTTAAATCCGCTATGCCAGAAAAAATGATGCTGATACTGCTTTTCCAAGGGAATACCAATAAAGGTGTGGTAAAACAAGCGTGAGAAAATATAACCCAAGAAATTTTCTTCGTCATCATCATTATTCTCATCATTTTCAGAATCATTCTCGGCATCATCTTTAATCTGTTCTTCAAATTCTCTCAGTTTGGATGTATCACCGTCAGAAGCGACTAAAATGGAAAATGTTATCATTACCATCAGCAGCAAAATTATTAATCTGAAATCAACCAAGATCAGCTCCCCTGCTTTTTTTGATGCATAATGTGAAGTTACGGATATTTGTCAAACTTGTTGAAGAAAAACAGATATAGATTCATGCATAAAGTAAGCAAAGTAGAGTCATAATTCATCAACTTTAGATAAAATATTTTCAGAGATGTAATTTATGGCATTTCTGATTTTGTATCTTATTTTGTATCATCATCTTAGATAATACAAAAAGTTGAGATAACAACTGAATTTCGCACCGGGAATTTAGGTTGATTCCACACAACTCTTCACCAATCAATCCCACTAATTATTTTCTATTGCCAATCACAGCATTTATAATTTAATGGTTTCTTAAATTAATATGGAGATGATATGGAATTAAAAAGCAATAAACTTGATAAAGATATCAATCTTATAAATAGCGAATTACAAGCCTATCAAACAATAATGAAACTCAAGAATCTCTTTAGACAGGGTTGGTTAAAACGAACGATTCCAAAAGAGGCATGTGAATCAGTTGCAGATCATTCCTTTGGGACTGCAATTCTGGCAATATTAATAACCCCGGAACATCTTGATAAATCCAGAATTATATCTATGATGTTGATTCACGAAGCAGGAGAAGCTTTAATCGGTGATATCATACCACAAGATAATATCTCACCAGAGCAGAAACGATCTATGGAAAGCCATGCTGTTCATTCTATCTTTTCTCAGTTAGATAAAGGAAATGAACTAATAAATCTCTGGCAGGAATTTGAAACAGGTACCACCCCTGAAGCTATATTCGCAAGAGATCTCGATAAATTCGAGATGGCAATGCAAGCCAATTTCTACGGTAAAGCCCTTGATCGTGACCTGAGTGAATTTATGCAATCTGCGTTAAAATCCATAACATCTGAGGAACTGAAGAAAACTATAGTTAATTTATTATAATTAAAATAGTTAAACGGTACTGCAAAGTGATGATTTAATTCAGCACATAATTACTTTGCTACTGATCTTCTATCTCTTACACTCCGAACGTCATCCATTCATTTATTACCAGAACGCCCATAAATAACAATTCTTTGCATGTCGAAAATAAAACATTCCAATATGGTATTTGATTTGCATTATAACATCTATCAAATGGGAGGTATTTATGAAAATTAAGGCTACATTAATTTTCCCAATTTTACCTTCTCATTTCCTCATGAGTATTTTTCATAAACGTCTCATGTTCTTTCGACTTAGAAGAATAATCCACCAGGAAATAATCCTCCTGTAAAAAACAACTTCATTTATAGTCGAAAGAGTTGTCTCTTGTTGCTAGATGAGAGAATAGGCTCAAATCAACGGGCAGATTTGGGCCTTTTTTTATTCCTTAAGAAGCTTATTAGCAATAGAAGCGGCATGAATCAGTGTAGTATCAAACAAAGGCAATGGAGAACAACTGGGAGTAATGATCTTTGCAAGTTCTGTACATCCCAGTATAATGGAATCCGCACCCTGCTCTTTTAACCTTTTAATAACGGCAACAAGTTCATCTTTTGATGCTGGCTTTACTCGACCTCTTACTAATTCTTTGTAAATAATTCTTTCAAGAATGGCAATATCATTCTCCTGAGGAATTAATATCTTTAATTCAGGTTTAGAAGCCAGATAAGATTGATAAAAGTCACTCTTTAATGTATAGGGAGTAGCTAGTAATCCTAGATTAGAGAAGGAGGTTTTTTCAATCTGTATCAACAATGCATCAATGATATGAAATATTGGGATATCCACATGATTTTCAATGTCAGGCATAACCTTATGAAGTGTATTAGCACATATAGCAATAAAATCTGCACCTGCACATGCCAGTTTATTGGATTCTTCAATCAACAAAGCAGCTAATCCATCCCAATCACCAGTAATCTGTAATGCATTAACCTTATTAAAGTTAAGAGAGCGTAGAATTAAAGAGGCCGAAACATCTCCCCCATAACGCAGATTAATCGCTTCATTAATGATGCGATAGTATTCAAGTGTTGAATGCCATGTGGTTCCACCTATTAGTCCAGCAGTTTTCAATTATTCTTCTCCTGAAAGTAATCGTTCCAAGATATCAGCCAATTTCTTTTTCTCTTTGATTCGATTCATCCCCGAACGGTAAAACCAGAGAAACAAAATCCCTGTTAACACGCCTGGAATTGTGACGAAAAGCGCTGTTTTATCAGAGAGAAATTTTATTGTATTATAAACAGAAACAACTACAAATACTCCACCCAGAATAAGAATAATTCGATAGATAAATTCCTCTTTCAGACGTGAGAATTTATTCCAAGTTATAATCCTTCTCAGGAAGACATATTCCTTTGGAGAAAGCTGCTTCCTTAATCTTTCTTTTTCCATTTCTTTAAAAT
>CAYYLA010000213.1:0-5539 GCA_964441785.1 uncultured Candidatus Cloacimonadota bacterium
CCTGTTCTTGGGGAACCTTATTCTCATAGATGTTGCCTGGCAGGTCTTCCGGGAGAAGTTGTTCGTAAGAGGCCATGGCTACTGCGTGTTCAATAGCATTTTTCAATTCACGCACATTACCTTTCCAGGGGTTATTCTTCAGGATAGAGATAGCTGGATCAGATATCGTAAGATTAGGTTTATTATATTTTTCGGAAAAATCTTTCACAAATGAGTTTGCCAGCAGTAGAATATCTTCCTGACGTTCCCGCAGTGGTGGGATATGGATATTGATAACATTTAATCTATAGTAGAGGTCTTCGCGGAAGTTACCTTTTCTCACCTCTTCAATCATCTCTTTATTGGATGCAGCAATAACCCTGACATTGATATTGATATCTTTATCACCACCGACCCAGCGGATAGCGCCTTTTTCCAGAGCTCTTAAGAGTTTCACCTGAAAAGCCAGGGATGTTTCTGTGATCTCATCCAGGAAAAGTGTTCCACCATGAGCTTCCTGGAAATATCCAATCTTATCTCGTACTGCGCTGGTAAAGGCACCTTTTTTATGACCAAAAAGCATGCTTTCCAGTAGATTTTCGGGGATACTACCGCAGTTAACGGCAACAAAGGGATGGTCTTTACGATTACTATTTCTATAAATCAAGTCTGCAATTACTTCTTTACCGGAGCCGGTTTCGCCTGAGATAAGAATGGTTGTGTCCAGTGGTGCCACTTTCTTCACTTTTTCAAGAACTTTCTGGAAGGCAAGGCTGTTACCAACAATATCAGAACGCTCAAATCCCGAAGCAAGGATTTTTCGAAGACGTGTAATTTCCTGACGTTGCCATTTGGCTCTCAGGATTTTTTCTATCATCAGTTTCAGGAGGTCGAGATCTTCAACCGGTTTTTCAATAAATTCTTCTGCTCCCAGTTTCATAGCTTTTACAGCCATTTCGATAGAAGCTTTTCCGCTGATAACCATAACAGATATATGTGGCCAGTTCAATTTTATTTTCTGCAGCAATTCGATACCATCTTCGTTGGGCATCACCAGATCGGTCATGGCGATCTGAAAATCGCCCTGCTGAAGTATTTCTACAGCACGAAAGGCAGAATCAGCGGTTACGATTTCATATTCATCTTCAAGTTGACGTCTGAAGATATCCCGGGTTTCTTCTTCATCATCAATAATGAGAATACGGGCTCTTGTCTCTTCTTCTTTAACTAATCTCTCTCTTTCCATCTACATCACCGGTAACAAAATTATAAATTTCGATCCTTTATTAATCTCTGAGTAGAGTTCAATTCTTCCCTCATATTTGTCCACTACATTTTTACTGATAGCTAATCCAAGGCCGAATCCACTACCTTTGCCACCCTCTTTAGCTTTGGTTGTAAAGTAGGGCTCAAAAATAGCAGCCCTGTTTTCTTCCGGTATGCCCTGTCCAGTATCTTCTATAGAGATAGCCAGTAATTCATCCTGCATATAGGTTTTTACTTTGATGAATTTATCTATTCTGTTCTCCAGCGATTCAATAGCATTATTAATAACATTTGCTATACAGAGACTTACATCACTATAAACGGCTTTAACTGCGGGAAGGTTTTCTGCAAGATCCAACTCCAGATCCACATAATGTTTAAAGAAAAGATTGTGATTACATAATTCCAGTTCCTGATGAATCAGCTCATTAATATCCAGAGGTCTTACCATTGAGGAACTGTCGGCTTTGGCCTTATTCAATAATCCCTTTACAAGGTGGGAAATGTTTTTACCAGCCTCAATTATCTTTTCCAGATCACGACTGTCCTGCATGTTTTTTCGCATTAATTGAGCATAACCAAGTATCGTGTTCAATGGTGAATTGATATTGTGAACAATCCCCTCTATTCTTCTACCGATTTCGGCTAAGCGGTTGGATTTAATCAACTCCATCTCAAGGGATTCACGTGCCAGGCGTTCATTTACTTCGCTGCTGATATCGGTTATTGTACCCACAAAGCTGATCTCAGATTTGGATTTAACCGGCATAATATTGAGTAAAATGAATTTTTTTGCAGCACCAGAGAAAATCTCTAATTGAGGAAGAGTCAAACCATCGCTTTGGGCCGCTCTCAATTGTCCAGTTTTCAAATCAAGATAGTAATTTATATTTTTACCAATCAATTCTTTAGCATCGTTACAATCAAAAATTTTGGGCAGGCTGTTGTTACACATTTTGATCTTGAAATCCCTATCCAACCAGAAAAAACCAGAATCTGTATTATCGGATATAGTTTTATACTCATGAAGATTCATACTATACTTTGTTACAGATTTATTCATGGAGTTAAAGGTGTCTACCATCGAGCCTAGCACACCTACATATTCCTTTTTGATAAGATCGATCTTCATGGGATCATTGGCGATAACATCCATCTTTTTACTTACCTCTTGAACCGGTGCCAGGATAGCTCTGCTGAACCAGTTACCAAGGAGGCTGATCATGATAATTGTAACAGCCAGCAGGATCAATGTAAAAAATAGTACACTCTGTTGTGCAAACATATAGACATCGCGGGTGTAAGGCAAAATATACAAAACCGATGGCTCTGAATTGATATCAAAATCATACACGATACCATAGGCTGTATCTGATTTATATCGGATGATTTTACTGCGTACGTTATCATCAAAATATCTGGCTATAATGGGCGCAATTACCTCACGATCCTGCCAGGGTTTTTTTATATATAGAATCGATTCCGAATCAAGGTCAACTGTTGCTATAAATCCCATTAGATTACTTTCAAGAGAGAGTTTACTCTGGAAAAATTCTTCATTATAGATAATCAAACCTTCGAAGTTGTCTTCTATATATATAGGTATATAGAAAATTGAATAAGCTTTTTGTCCAAAAGCTGCATAGAATTGTCCATGAAAAGAAGATGCATATTTTTCAAAGATATCATCGATATATGTATCAATCAGAACCCAGCTTTCTCCATAAACAATTGTTTTTTCTTTTGTTAAGATGATCATGTTCTTTTTATTAATGGAGATATCTAGTGAGTTGAGAAATTCTGGTATCTGGTTGTATTGATTTTGATTGAAGATTTGTAACATCTCAGGTTTGGTTGCAATAATTTGCATGTCCTGGATGGTCTGATTATTTAATTCTGCACGTTTTACCTGATATTCTGTCAATGCTCCATTTATGTTAATATCTTCATTCTGCCTTATCCCAAATCGAACCAGTTGGTACTCGATAAGAATCAGTGTAAAAACAAGCATAAAGGTAATTACAAAGAACATGACAAAAATTCTTTTTTCCAGATCAATTTTAAGATTAGCCATTACATTCCTTTATTTTGATGAATTTATCAATGCTTCAACAGGACCCAGTCCGAATGCTGAATTTTCCTGGATAGCTTTTAATATAGTTCCTCCACCTGTAAAGAAATAATATTTTTCATTACCAAGTGCAGCTTTGTAGATATCGGGGAGTAGTGTTTTAAATTCCTGAAGCGTATCGCCACCTCCGAAGAGTTTATTTGCCTGCTTATTATGATTAATAAGCGTGTCCAGCGATACGGTTCCTTGATAAAAAGTGGGTGTGAGACCCATTACTGCATTTACGAAGAAGGTTTGAGCTTCCGAAAAAATCTTTTTGATTTCCGGTGTATCAAAGGATTCTGGTGCTGCATCCAGCACATAGTTAAGATGTGTATCACTGCTGAGATTTTTGATATCAATTATCCTGGTGCTGTCTGGTGTTATCTTATCCAAAAATTCTGATTCGACAATATAAGGAAGTTCTATGATTTTATTAGACATTTTTTCCGCATTGTTGAGGAAAATTTTTGCTGTAGCGATTTCTTCGTCGTTTATGCCTTTGATTGTACAACCATATTTCGCACAAAGATAAGCATTATATAAAACACCGCCCAGAACAAGATGATCGGCAATATCCAAGATAGCTGTCAAGGGCCCGATCTTTGTATCAAATTTTGATCCTGCAACCACTGCAATGAGAGGTTTATGTGGATTCAAAACATCCGAGAGTTTTTCTATTTCTTTTTGCATCAGCAACCCGGCATAGGATGGCAGGTATCGGGTTGGTTCTACCGTAGAGGCGTGTGGTTGCCAGGAGCCGAAAGCATCATTGATGTAAATATCTGCCATGGATGATAAGTATCTGCCAAATTTACAGCGATCATCACCCTTTGCCTGTTCTCCCTTGAACCAACGTATATTTGGTAGATAGATCCCATCAATTTCACCATGATTGAGTTTACAGAGAATCTTACCAAAATCGGGATAGGATAAGCCATTATCTGTCGAAAAATCAATGGTTGGAGTTGCGAAATTGCAACCGAGCGTTTTGTTGATATATTCAACAATTGGGACAACTGATGTCTCATCTGTCATCGTGATTTTTCCGGTTGTTTTGTCTTTTGGTCTTCCCACATGGGTGCAGAGAATGGGTAGTCCACCGTTATCCATAATAAATTTAATTGTATCCAGACTGGCATCAATTCTATAGGTATCTTTGATAATTCCTTTTTTTACAACATTGTGATCAACTCTTACAAGAACGATCTTTTTGTTCAGCTTAGCATCTTGAATTTTTGGTAACGCCATAACAATCCCTCCATTGGATATACCCAAAAATATTATATTTAAATTAAAGATTAAATTTAATAATATGTCAATTTATTTCTTAACAATAATTTGAATAAGTCCTCTTTTTTTCAATCTAAAAATGTTAAGATATTTTAACTTGACACCAAAGTCGGGTAACTTAGTTTCGAGGACGTCATGTATAAATCAAGACACAAAAAACGGAGGAGTTTATGAAAAAAACATTAATTCTTTTTTTAATCTCTCTCTTTGCTGTGTTGCCAGTATTAGCTTTTGGCCAAACTGGAACAATAGCAGGGAAAGTGACCATCGAAAGTACAGGGAAAGCATTATCAGATGCAGCTGTATTTCTTGGTGATTCCAAAACAGGAACCTACACTAAGACAGATGGAACATTTATTTTAAGAAACGTGCCCGTTGGTGATGTAACTATTACATCAAGTTTTATGGGATACAAACAACAGACAAAAGAGATTGTTGTAAGAGCCGATGAAACTACCGTTGTTAATTTCTCATTAGCAATCGAAGCAGTACAACTTACAGGTATCAAAGTTAATGCTACTCGTGCTATCAAAAGAGAAACACCTATCGCATTTACAGATTTAAGTTCAGAAGCTATTTCTAACAAGTACACCACAGATGATGTACCACAATTACTTAGTAATGTTCCTGGTTTATTTTCTACAACAGGTGGATTGGGTGAAGGTGAACTTAAAGTTAGAGGTTTCGACCAGGATAAAGTACAAATTCTTATCAATGGTATTCCTGTAAATGACCCAGACAGTCAACAGGGATATTGGTCAAATTGGACAGGTCTTTCAAGTAATATCAAATCAGTACAGGTTCAGAGAGGTGCTGGTAGTTCATTATATGGTTCCGGTGCATTTGGTGGATCTGTAAATATTGAAACAATCGGTGCTGGTGCTGATGTAC
>CAYYLA010000214.1:0-5530 GCA_964441785.1 uncultured Candidatus Cloacimonadota bacterium
TCATTTTCACTAATACCTTCACCATGGAAGTCAGGTGTATTGATATTAGCTGTAATGTTAGCCATGTCTGTTAACCAGATTTCAGCATCGCCACCAGTCATATCAGGAGTAACCATAAGATCAACAACTTCTGGAGCTGTTGTATCCATTACTCTTACTACGAATGATTCACCACCAAGATGAATAAATTCATCAGGTGTATAAGTATTTCCGTAGATATCAGTTGGGATAGCAATAACTTCAAGTTCTAATCCAGTTACATAAGTTGGATCAATGAACCATTCAGTTGTATAAGGCATATTATCAGCTGTACCGATAAATTCCCAATCATAGTTTGTATGACCGTTGTCATCTACATATTTTTTGTAGAAGCTGATTGATTCAAGATAAGTATGATCATCAACTTCGCCAACAACTGTGTATGTTTCACCACGTTCAACATCACCACCCATATCAACGCCATCTACATAAACAGTAGGCATGTAGATAACATCATAGATAGTAACATTAATGATATTTTCATCATTTAAACCAGCGTCATCGTAAGCAATAGTTCTAACCTGAACAGTTCCATCAAGTTCAGAGATATCCCAAGCTGCTACGAATTGGAATGCATCAGCATAGAGGTTTTCATAATAACCAACACCATCTGTTGTTGGATTAGCTGGTGTGTAGATTGTATCGATTACAGTCCATTCACCATCATTATCATATGCAAACTCAACATAAGAAACATTATGCTGTGAAGCAGGAACAAATGCATGTAAGTTAACATTGTCACCTTCAACAAATACATTACCTTCTGGCCATACAACATCTCTTAAATCACCATCATCTTCTGTAAGATAAAGGAATCTTGCCATTGGAGGAACAAGATCTCTAAGGTAGAACATCCAGTTAGCATCAATAACATTTTCATTACCCATCTTATCAGTAATTACTAATGTGATTTCTACACCCTGTTCTTCCCAGAGAGATTCAGTGATTTGAGGATCCCAGGCAAATGTAAGTAAGGTATCATTTGTAACAGGATATGTATAAACTTCTGTTTCAATACCAGCTAATTCATAATCGAATGTAGCTTCAACATTGGCAACACCAACACCTTCCATCCATTCATATATTACAGGATCCATATAAAGGTCATTAAATTCAACCATAAATTCGATATTTTCATCATTCCAAACAGCAGCCCATGGGTTATCAACGAATGGGTCAACAGCCTGGAAGTCTACAAAGTTAGGTGCAGTTACATCAACTAATACACCATCAGTGTAGAATTCGTAAGTAGCTTCATTACCTGCAAAATCAGTCATGTGAACTACAAGGATATATTCATCAGTAACAGCTTCGATCATTTCTGCGAATACATCACCTTCTGTTCCAACAGCTGTATATTCTGCAACTTCATCGATATCATATTGAGCTCTTACTTCATGTTCCATAGCTTTGATTTCAACTGCAACATCAGCAACATCGATCATACCGTGATTTGGATCAGCGAAGTATGTTAATGCTGCTTTAACGCTATCAGCAATATCAAGAACTGTAATTCCATCAACATCAATAAGAGTTGAAAGGATAGCTTCAGGTTCTGTAGGTTCAGTACCATCAACATATACAGTAACAGGAACAATTTCATCATTAGCATTTCCATCTTCTGGAAGTGCTCTTAAGAACCAATCTTCATCGTCCATTGAAGGAACATTCCATGTAAATTGAACAGTAGAAGCACTATTGTCATAAGCAATAGTTTCTATGTTATGCCATGGCTCATTTCCATCAACACTATATTCAAGAGTTACTGTACCAACATCATTACTATCAGCAACAGCAACAATTACGTCTAATTCTTCATCTGGTTGAACAAATACAAATCCACCAGTCATTACATTGTAACCATCAACAGAAGTAATCATCGCATCTGGTCCGATTACATCGTTAAGAATTACAGGTGTGTAGAATGGTCTTTCTGTGTGTCCAACTCTATCGATACCAGCAACACCAAATACATAGTATCCTTCGTCTATTTCGAGTGAATCAAGGTTAACAGTAACTGTAGCATATCCATCAACAACAGGAACCATTTCTTCAATGACAATTTCATCATATCCGAAGATACCATCAACAACAAATGTAGCATAAACAGAGCTATCAAGGTATTCAGGTGTGATGTCAGTAGCAGTTAATGTAAGCATTCCATCAGCTGGGATGTTAACGATAACATCTGATCCAGCAGGAACAACACCGTTGATTTCTGTGATATGCATATTTGATCTACTAGCATCAACTTCGATTTCGATCTCTTCTGAATAACCGTAGTTACCAGCTAAGTCGTAAGCGTATGATCTGATGTAAGCAGGAGCATTAGCTTCGTCAGCTTCATCAACGTAGCCATCACCATCATTATCGATTTGATCATCACCTGGATCACTTGGGAAGAATACAGACTGGAAGTCACCTTCCATCATTTCTGTAGAATCAAAAGTAAACCACTGACGATATTCTGTACCAGGAGCTTGAACTGAGTACTGATAGTATACATCATATGCATCTTCATCAGTTACAATTAAGCCATCGATATCTGTAACAAATGTTACACTATCATACCAAGCAGAATAAACAGGAATTTCTTCATCGTTACCCATAATGTCAATTGAAGCAACTGGAGCATCGTTATCAATAAAGTAACCAGCAACCATAGCTCCTCTTGGATCACCATCAGGAACAGCTCTGAAGTAATAAATACCTGTTTCAAGTCTTTCTGCCATTGTATTGAAAGGAGTCATGAAGCTTTCAACAACAGCTGGCATAGGTCCATCAGGATAATTTGGATGATAGAAGTTTGGCTCAACACCAAGATTCATTTCATAATCATCATCACTGATTTCACCATCATCATTTAAGTCAGCTACAAATATCAGCTCATTATCACCTATTGGCAATGTTAATGTACCTTCCCAGGCATCAACACCATTCCAAGTCAACTCAGCTAATTCGTCATAGCTGTCATATTCATTTTCAATTCCATCATAAGCAAATACATGAACACCTGGTACGAATGGTAATTCATCATAAGCAGGTAATTCACTTCTAAACATATGAATGAAGAAGTCATTTGAATTTTGGCTAACTTCTACAGAAGCAATGTCATTCCAAGCATCTGGATGACCAGTTGTAGAGTATTGGAATGTTAATTCTTCAACATCCATACCATTTGCATCTGTAACATCTGCACCGAGATTTATCCATTCACCATAGATATTATCAAATTCAGGTGCTACAACTTCTGTCCATACAGGATCGCCGCTAACAAGGTTAACCTTAAGATCCCACATATTCATGAATTCTTCTTCAGAAACCATGCCATTTCTATCAACATCACCTTCTATATTGCCTCTGTAATCAGCAGCAACAAATCCGAAGTAATGTTCACCAGGCATGAAGTCATATTCTGTTAAGAGAATTGAGAAATGGAAATAACCATCAGCATCAACTTCATGATCATAAAGGTGCCATGAAGACATAGTACCATCATAAGCATGATATAATGTAATAGGCATTTCAAGGTCACTACTCATTCCAGCAGGAATACCATATTCAGAAAGGTTAAGAATTTCTGACTGGTGAACTCTCATTCTGAGAAGTGCATCTTCATCAGTTTCTAATGAGTTATAAGCACAAGTAATTGTGTTATCATCTTCATTAACGAGAGTACCAAGTTCATGCCATTGTTGATATACAGATGGATCATAGTTATCATAATCATCAGTAGCTCTGTAAGATACGTCTACGATTGGAACTTCTGGAGCCTGGTTATCAACATAAACCATTGTAGGTTCTGCATCAGCCCAGTTTCCTCTACGATCCTGAACTTCTGATGTTACATATACCCAGCCTTCATAATTATATACATCAAGTTGATTGAGTACATAAGTATCCCAGTTGTTATAGAAGTATTGTCTTGAGTTACCAATTTCATCAATATCTTCTTCTAAATCTATAGTAGTGAATACATTCCAGTTAACTCCGTCATAACTCCATTTGAATGTAGGAGCATGTTCGAATCCAACTAAGTCATATCCATCAACCCATTCATCATTTGCATTACCAGCTACAGGAACTGCAACTGTAATATCATCTACCATATTACCCTGAAGAACATCAGTTACTTCAACCATGTAAGCTGCAGGAGCTACATAGTCTACTCTGAAACCTTCAGTCATTTCTTCAACATAACCTTCGTGCATGAATGGAACACCTGTAAAGTCAGTGATCATCATGTAGAATTCATATGTCTAATCATGTTCATCGAAACCAGGTCCTCTATAAAGATCTTCTGGAACAACAATTCTAACGAGAGCATCTTCGCCACCGTTGATGAATTGCATTTCCTGAGGATAGATCACACTTGCATCATTACCAAAGTCAGGATTGATTAATTCATCATTCGGTAATGGAAGTCCTGTTTCAACTAATTGAGGAAGACCATTAGAGTTATCATAAACATTATAGAAGAATCCAGCTTCCTGAACTTCCCAAATGTTATGGATAATTGCATCAATTCTTAAATTAAGAATGTTTTCAACTGGATCGTTTGGACCAAACTCATCTCCATCAGGAACTGTGTTGATAATATCCCAATCTGGAACATCAAAATTCCACATAGAGAGCTCTGCCCAGGCGTTACCAGCAGTGTAAAGATTAACCTGGAATTCATTAAGTCCTTCAGCATCGTTTCCACATCTGTCCCATCCAACAACTTTAACAGTATAGAGACCAGGAGCATCAATTGCTAACTGACCCCAATTCCATTCGTAGTAGTAGAAATCAGATGCAGGTTCCATATAAGAACTATATGTATCACCAGCATTAACCATATCACCAGCTTCGTTGTAGATTTCAAAATCTACATACCATGCATCCGGCCAGTTATGATCTACAGTACCATCAAGGTCTGAATCATACTGAGCGATTGCACCGATAACTGATTTGTTTCCGTTATAAGCAAGGTTATCATAGAGTAATTGATAAACACCTAATGTATCCTGATGATGAACATTGCTAATTGTCATTAATGTAGGAGCTGGTCCAACATTATCTTCAAGCATTACAGCAGATGTATCTCTTGTTACCTGACCAGAGTTGCTCCATGCAGTTGTTACGATGAACCAATCTCTGATTTCAGTTGGATAATCTGTTGCATCATGACGATAGTTATAAACATCCATGTGTTCATTAATAGCAGTTGCTCCACCTTCATTATCATAAATCCACTGAAGGTCTGCGATATGCCATGTAGCCTCAAATGGTACATCAACATCAGGAGCACCAGAGATATGTTGATACATTATATCTTCTGGACCCATTTGGTTATCATTGTTTTCATCGAAGTATAACTGGAAGTCAACCTGTGTAACCATACCGAAGCTATCGTTAACTGTAGCACCGAGGTAAGCGATTTCATCACTGAGTTGAAGGATATCACCACCATCAAGTTCTACATGGTTATAATCAAATACATGAAGAT
>CAYYLA010000215.1:0-1141 GCA_964441785.1 uncultured Candidatus Cloacimonadota bacterium
GTTGCTTCTGGAAACAGAAGCAACCAAAGATAAAGAATTAACAAACAGGAGAACAAAATGGCAATTTCCGCAAAAGACGTAATGAAGCTCCGAGCTATGACAAATGCTGGAATGATGGAGTGTAAAAAAGCTCTCGTTCAAACAGAAGGTGATATGGATGCAGCAGTTAAATTCCTTAGAGAAAGAGGAATCAGTAAAGCTGCAAAAAAAGCTGAAAGAGAAACTAAAGAAGGTAGAATTTTCAGTTATATCCATGGAGAAGGAAAAATTGGAGTTATGTTGGAAATGAATTGTGAAACAGATTTTGTTGCACGTAACGAAAGTTTTGTTGAACTTTGCAAAAACATAGCTATGCATGTTGCCGCTACAAATCCTTTGGCAATATCAGAAGATGAACTTGATCAAAAATTAATTGATCAGGAAAGAGAAATATACAGAAATAAAGCTCTTAACGATGGAAAACCTGAAAAAATAGTTGATAAAATCGTTGATGGTCAGATTCAAAAATTTAAAAAACAAAACTGCCTGCTTGCTCAGGAATATGTAAAAGACCCAGATAAAACTATCCAGGAAGTAATCCAGGAAGCTATCATGTCTCTTGGTGAAAATATCCAGCTTTCCAGATTCGTCCGTTACAGTTTAGGTTAGAACAATGGTTAATCAGAACACATACAGACCGGAAAAGATTCATAAGGTAATCTTAAAAATCAGTGGAGAGTTTCTTGGTGGTCCTAAAGGCAATGGATTTGACCTGCCAACAATTAAAATACTTTTAGATGAAATTGTTGAGGTTAGAAAAATGGGCTATAGCGTTGGGATAGTTCTCGGTGGAGGAAACACATTTAGAGGAGCATCCAGTACCGGTAGTGTTTTGACAAGATATACAGCCGACAATGTTGGTATGCTTGCTACAATCCAGAATGCTCTGGTTTTAAGTGATCTTTTGAACAAGAGAAACTATCAGTCAGAGATATTCTCTGCGATTCAACTGGATCGCGTAGCAAAGTTTTATACACCTAACAGAGCCAGAAAATCCTTTGAAGAAGGCAGAATTTGTTGCTTCTGCGCTGGCATTGGAAATCCATACTTTACAACAGACACAGCAGCAGTACTTCGTGCAGCGGAAATGAAATGCGATGTT
>CAYYLA010000215.1:1151-5522 GCA_964441785.1 uncultured Candidatus Cloacimonadota bacterium
ATTGTGTATTTACAGCTGATCCAATGAAAGACAGTAATGCTGAATTTATCCAAGATGTAACTTTTGATGAAGTATTAAACAGAAAGTTGAACGTAATGGATATGACATCTTTTTCTTTAGCCAGAGAAAATGGAATGCCTATCAAAGTCTTTAATGTAACTGAGAAAGGTAATCTAATCAATGCTATCCAGAAAAGTGATGTTGGTACATATATTCATGCATAGGAGTTAAGATGGAAGAATTAAAGCTAAACTTAGAAGAGAAAATGGAATCTGCTTTTCAGTCTTTGTTAAATAATTTTTCTAAGACCAGGACTGGTAGAGCTAATGCTTCGGCATTGGATCATATAGCAGTAGATTACTATGGACAGCCGACACCAATTAAGCAGATGTGTAATGTTTCTATACCTGAGCCACGATTAATTATAATCCAACCTTGGGATAAAACATCACTCCCCAACATTGAAAAAGCTATCTTGGCTTCCAATATTGGTGTAACGCCAGAGAATGATGGCAATGTTATCAGGTTACCGTTTCAGCCTCTTACAGAAGATACAAGAAAGGATATTGTAAAACAGGTTAAGAAAATGGCAGAAGATGCCAAAATCGAAATCAGAAATATCCGAAGAGATGGTAATGATAAAGCCAAAAAGATGGAAAAAGATAGTCTTATCAGCGAAGACGATCTGAAAAAAGCGTTAAAAGAGATTCAGGATCTTACGGATAATTGGATAGAAAAAATCAGTGAAACATCAAAATCCAAAGAAACTGAAATCATGGAAGTATAAAAGAAGGTCCTTATTAAATGGGAAAGAAAATAGCATACATAATCACGTCAGAATGTGTTGGATGCGGTATTTGTGTCGACATTTGTCCCACTTCTTCAATTATTGAAGGTGAGGAACACTACATAATAACCGATACCTGTATAGGCTGTAGAAAATGTGTTGAAGCCTGCCCTATTGAAGCAATTAAAGGCAGGAATAAATAGAAATTATAAAGGGTGATTAATTAATCACCCTTTTTTTATTTGTAATAATTCTTTTTGAAACCTTCGATAAATGCACCTTTTCCTGTTTGAAGTGATTTTATTAATCCATAACCAAATCCAAGACCATAAGCTAAAACCTGCGTAAATAGAGTCAATATTGACAGCATCCCGATCCTGTGAGAACCATATAATTTTTTAGATTGGATATAAGCCATAATCGCAACAATGATAGCCAACCAACATTCCAGGATTATCGCATAAAGTGCTATCTTCCAGAATGGTACCAGAATTACTGTTGTTATTATCCCCATTACAACCAGAAAGGGCAAGCTATGAACAGGCTTTAACATCTGTTTATCAATACGCCCAAGATTTATCCGACCTACTCCCCAGTTAAAAATCTGTTTGAAGAATTTCCGCAAATCTGTACGTCTCTTATGATAAACATAGACATTATCAAAATATCTTACACTAAATCCAGCTTTGTAAACCCGATTGGAAAAATCCATATCCTGACCATGCCGCATCCTATTCATCCCGTCAATTGTTTGATAAACTTTTCTCCTAATCCCCATATTGAAGCTACGGGGATAATATCTGCCGATCTTTTTCCCTTTTGATCCCCGTGTTCCTCCAGTACCAAGAAAAGAGGTCATAGAGTAATTTACAGCCTTTAAAAAATCAGGAAAATCCTCACGGTATGTATCTGGTCCACCAAATGCATCACAATCCCCTTCTGTAAGATTTTTTTGGATATTGGCGATATATTCGGGTGGCATTGTACAATCGGAATCAATGAATACAAACCAGTCACCTTTTGCTTTAGACATCCCGAGATTTCTGGCTTCTCCAGGACCCTTATTTTGTTGGAAATAATAATCTATCTTTAATTTTTCCTGATATTTATTGATAATCTCCTTCAGATTATCTGAGGATCCATCATCAACAATTACAATATCAAAATCATCACAGGTCTGTCTTGTCAAAGAATCCAGAAATTCTTCGATCTCACTAGCTCGATTGTATACCGGAACGATAATTGAGATGCTATTCATTGTCCTTCTCTCTTTTCTTTTTAAGCAACCAGAACCTTATTATAAGAGCAATTAGCAATAACCAGGTAATAACATGGCCGATAGTCGAGATCAACACCAGAGAGGTAAATCTCACAGGTTCAAAGACAAATTTCACTTCATGGGTTCCCGGTTTTTCTATCAAAACTGACCGTAAAGCATGATTAGTTTTGAAGATAGTCGCCTCTTCCCCATCGATAAAGCATTTCCATCCTTTTGGATAATAAATCTCCGAAGTAACCAATAAAGCAGGAGCATTATTAGATACCCTATAAATCATGTGATTAAATGATTGCTCTACCAGCTCAACCTTCGTTGAATCAGCATTAAGGGATATTGTGATTTCCTCCTCTAAAATCGCAGTCTCAAAAACATCAAAACTATTGGATTTCAAACGATTGAATCGCTCTTCTCTGGTTTCAATTACCTCGACATTATCAACAAACCAGGCAGGTTTATTCACGTATGGCATTCCATAGACAAAATAACCATCGGATTTATTATTATATACCAGGTTCAAATTGTTTCCCGGAAGTTCCTGACTCGATATAATGTACTTAGTATTGAGCATCTTCAACACATTCCATTTCAAAGGCATCAAAGGGTTAAGACCAAACTCAATAACATCCTGATATATCCTTAATTTCGCTGCAGAATAACCACCAATAGAGTTATGATAGTACGACCAGTCATTGCTGTTAAATGGATTTTCTGTAATAGGAAAAACCCTGTAATAGGATTCATCCTGTAGAAGAAATTTATCCGTATTAGTTTTTTTGAAGTGGGTAGCTTCCAGTAAGGTAGGATCAGTAAGATCTCCTTCTGCTTTTGTAACAAAAGGAATCTGATCAACACAGACGAGGATGATGATAATCAAGGCAAAGAATCCTGGTTTGAGCTTTCCTTTCAGAAGTAGATATACAAAACCGAAAATGATCAAGGTAAAGATGATTAATCTGATCCCGTCTGCCTGCATCATATCCATGCGAGCTTCCTGTAAGAGAGGGAGTAACTGAGCAGAATATTGTTGAGCTTCCCCGGCTTTAGAAAAAGAGAACTGGGAAGAGAAAATTGAGGGAATCATACCCAGAACAATGAAAACAATAGCAATAATCATCACAATTCGCTGAACGTTCTTTATGTTTTCTGTTTTGATATTCAACAATGATTGCAAACCAAATCCCGCCCAGATTACTATAATAATTTGCATTATCACATTTATCATAGCCGGTACACGGAATTTATTAAAGGCTGGCACATAATTAAAAAACAGATTGTAAATCAATGGGAAATGCCTGCCAAAGGCAAGTAACAAAGATAGTATAAACAAACCCAGCAACGTTTTGATAAAACCCTTCTTCCAGTTAAGGATCAAGCCAACCAATGCCATGAACATCAAAACAATACCGATATATTCACATGATTGAGTAAACGGCATAGCAACCCAATACCCCGGGATACCACGACCGTTTAAGCGCTCTACCCTGTCTCCTGTATACATCTCTTGTGATGTTCCACCAAAGGCTCGAGGAATTATCCAAACAACTATTTCTGCTGGATTTAACGACCAACGGGTTGCATAATCTGTCGAAAGACCAGAGGAACCCTCTTCCCCGGTACCACCACGGATGGAATAAGGTGTGTATTCACTGGTTACAAATAGTGGTTGTGCAACCATCATAATGATAATTACAGATGCTCCCGCGAAAAGACCTATTTTTACAAGCGCTTGCTTCGTCTCTTTTGCCCTGATCATATTAACCAGATAGTAGATTCCAATAAAAAGAAGTATCATGACCTGATAGAAAATGATCTGATAATGCTGAGTTCTTATCTGAATCGAAAACGCAAAGATAAAACCCACCAGCCAGAGCAGATTCTTTTTTCTCATCACGGACGTGAAGAAGAACGTCACCAGCGGCATATACATAATCGGGCGGAATTTGGCGAAATGTCCAATATGGAGAAGAGACATATAACTGGGAATTAAGACAAAGCCCAGTGCTCCAAAAACCGAAGCCCAATATCCAAGCGAGAACGAACGCAAAAGATAAAACATGCCGATAAATCCAACCAGGTAAATTAGAACATAAGGGTAGATAAAACTACCAAGATAATCCTGCAAAATATTATCGAAGGATACAACCCGTCCTTTGAGTCTGTGATAAATAGGCATACCTGAGAAGACCGGTGAATTCCATAGAGCTTCTTCATTTGTCTCTTTCTTCAATTCTTTTCGTTGGTGAGTTGCACCCATTGAGCCCAGGACATCAACGCCGCCTGGTCTTAAACCTTCAAAAACCATTGG
>CAYYLA010000216.1:0-1998 GCA_964441785.1 uncultured Candidatus Cloacimonadota bacterium
GTCCGCCAATCTTCTGGGCGGATCTTGTCCGCCAATCTTCTGGGCGGATTCAATTTTTCATTATTCATTACGCCCAAGGCGTATAAATATTCATTATTCATTTTTTTACCGTTTTCTACATTTCCAGTTTTACGAGTTCACTTATTCTAGGACGTGGCATTATGTTCTGTTCTGCGGATAATCTCGTTCTGCAGATCTGTACCGAGATCATTGAAATAATCACTGTATCCGGCTACTCGAACGATGAGATCACGATACTTTTCGGGATGGAGTTGAGCATCTTTCAGCGTTTCTGCATTAACCACATTAAACTGGATATGATGTCCCATCAAAGTAAAATAGGCTCGGATAAGTTTTGTCAGTTTATCGATACTCTCAGCATCATTAAAAAACTCCGGAGCAAATTTCTGATTTAGCAGTGTCCCACCTGTTTTGGTATGATCTATCTTCGCAGCGGATTTGATTACGGCAGTCGGACCTTTTGTATCTGCACCCTGAACCGGACTGATACCTTCGGAAAGTGGTTCGCCGGCCAGTCGACCATCCGCGGTTGCTCCAATTACTGATCCGAAATATACATGACAGGTTGTGGGCAGCATATTGATTCTGTAGGTTGCACCGAGAGGTGTTGGTTTACCATCAATAGCATCAAAAAAATATTGGAAGATATCTAATGTCTGAGCATCGGCATAATCATCATCATTGCCATATTTAGGTGTTTTGTAAATAAACTGATAGCGCCACTCTTCATTATCTGCAAAATTGGATTCCAAGATCTTTTTCAGCTCAACCAGACTGAGTTTTTGTTGATCAAAGACATTGTATTTGATGGAGGTTAAAATGTCTGTAAGACTACCAAGTCCAACCCCCTGGATATAACTGCTGTTATAACGGGCACCTCTGGCATTGTAGTCCTTTTTGTTAGCGATACAATCATCAATTAACAGCGACAAAAATGGAACAGGCAGATGTTCTGCATAAAGCATCTCAATTCGATCATTACCCCGGAGTTTAATATCAGAGAAATAATTCAATTGTGTCTTAAATGCCTGCATAAGTGATTGAAAATCAATAATCTCATCCGGAGATGGAGTTTCAGGTCCGATCTGGGTTGCTGTTCTTGGATCAAATCCACTATTCAGGGTTAGTTCAAGAATTTTTGCCAGGTTAAAATAACCGGTTAGGATATAGCTCTCGGTTCCAAAAGCACCGGCTTCCACACATCCGCTTGCTCCGCCGTTACGCGCATCAACAACACTTTTCCCCTGACGCATCAGCTCTTCAACGATAGCATCTGTGTTAAAAATTGATGGTTGTCCAAAACCTGTTTTAATAATCTCTAATGCTTTGTGCAGAAGTGTATCAGGATTCTTTTTGCTAACCTGAACCATCGAGCTGGGTTGCAGCAATCGCATCTCCCTGATCACATCCAAGATAATATAACTCATATCATTAACGGCATCGTCACCCTCGGCAGTTAATCCGCCCACATTGATCAAAGAGAAATCGGTATAAGTATTACTCTCCAGGGCTGTAACACCGATTTTTGGTGGGGCGGGATGATTATTAAACTTAATCCAGAAACTATGCAGTAACTCTTTGGTACTCTCTTCTGTTAAACATCCATCTGCTAATCCCTGTTGATAAAAAGGGTTCAAATGCTGATCTAATCTACCCGGATTAAAGGAATCCCAGGGATTCAATTCCGTAATCACACCAAGGTGAACAAACCAGTAATATTGCAGAGCTTCATGAAGTGTTTCAGGTTTATTGGCGGGAACATTCCTGCAGATTTCAGCCATGCTCAACAATTCTTTTTTTCGTTTTGGATTATCACAATTCAACGCTAATTTATCCAAAGCTAATGCGTGTCTTTCAGCAAATTTGATCAATGCCTTTGCTGTAATCTTATTAGCTCGCAACTGATCTTTCTGTGAGGAGATGAGCTCTTCGGATTGTAGCTCTGTATTGATTTGAGCAATGATATCCAACATCCCA
>CAYYLA010000216.1:2008-5470 GCA_964441785.1 uncultured Candidatus Cloacimonadota bacterium
TGCAGCCCGGCAGCTTGCGACTGCTCCCTGCGTGGGGCGCTGACGCTGGCCGACTGCGACCGGATCATGGAACGGGTGTATGTCCGGGACCGCGCTGCTCTTGAAATTCCGTGAAAACTCCCGCTTTATAAGCATTATGCCAATCATCAGACATTGCATTCATCACCCGGTCACGTTGGGTTTTACCTTTCCAGAATGGGATAATGTCATCTCGATAAATCCTTTTTGTTTCATCATCTACTTTGAAAAACACCTTCTCGCGGGAATCCAGAATTTCCAAATCCTGCAGAGAGTGGAGGCAGATCTCCGGGTAGGTTGGTGTAGCTTTGGGAGCAGGTCCGCGTTCTCCCACTATCAGTTCATCATCGTTGATGCAGATCGTTTTGTTAGATAAGATATAATCAAAACATTCAGCACGTTGGATTACAACAGCTAAATCCTTAACGTGATTCTGTTTATAATATTCTGTAACTAACTGAGCTCGTTCAGCAGAGATTCTGTTCACCGCATTAAGACTCTGTTCCCGTAAGCGTTTTATCCGCTCTGTCATTTATCCTCCGATTTTCACTGTAAAACCTTTACCGGCAAAAAACTCTCTAACCCTTTCTATCTGCGCATCATCAGGCTCTTCAAGATCAGGAAGTTTCTCCTCCAGATTAAGCCTCTGATACTTATCACCGGCAATTCTGTGATAGGGTAGAATATTGATTTCTGTCAAACACAAATTCTTCATTTCAGCTGCCATAGCTTCGATATTGTCCTGATCATCATTTATTCCTGGAATTAAGGGATATCGAATAATGGTTCTCTTTCCGGATTCTGCAGCTAATTTCAGGTTTTTCAATATCTTTTGGTTGGATGATCCTGCATATCGTTTGTGATTTGTCTCATCCATGATTTTCAGATCAAAAAGGAAGATATCCACTTCAGGCAGGATCTTTTTGAACGTCTCCTGATCTGTGTATCCGGAAGTATCAAGGGTTACAGATATCGCTTTTTGCCGGCACTGATGACAAAGTGCCAGCAAAAAGTCAAACTGGAGCAAAGGCTCGCCACCGGAGAATGTGACGCCACCGCCGGATTCTTTGTAAAAGACTTCATCTTTTGATATCTCAACCATAAGTTCTTCCAACGAATAATCTCTGCCGATTATTTCGCAATCATCGAATATCTTATCGCCCAAAATCACACGTTTAGATGCTTTGATCGGTTTCATATCAAAGCTTTCGGGATTATGACACCACCAGCAGCGCAGAGGACAGCCTTTGAAGAATACGGTTGTTCGAATGCCCGGACCATCATGAACGGCAAAGCGTTTGATATCGAAAATCCGTCCTGTCATTGTTTAGATTTCCTGCGTCATCTTTTGGAGCCATGCTGATTCTGCTTCATCCAACCATGGGCTTAATTTTTGATAAACCTTTTGATGATAATTATTAATCCACTGACGCTCAGTGTTGGTCAATAGCTCAGGTTCGATACCTTTTATATCAATTGGAAGCCAGGTAAGTGTTTCAAATTGCAGCCATTTACCGGATTCGGTTTCGCCGGCATCTACACAGAGAACCATGTTTTCCGTACGGATACCGTAGCGATTTTCGAGATAAACACCGGGTTCAACGGAGGTTACCATCCCGATATCGAAAGGTACATTGATCATGGCTTGACTAAAATTCTGTGGACCTTCATGAACATTGAGGAAATATCCGATGCCATGTCCTGTTCCGCACTTATAGTCAATGCCGATCTCCCAGAGAGGTTGGCGGGAGAGCATATCGAGATTAGCTCCGGTAGTACCTTTGAGGAATTTTGCTCTGGAAAGATTAATCACACCGCGCAAAACTCTGGTGAAGTGTTCCTTCTGTTCTGCTGAAAGCTCTCCTAGAACCATTGTTCTGGTTAAATCTGTTGTACCTGTATTGTATTGTCCGCCGGAATCGATAAGATAAAAACCTTCTTTTTTGATCATGGCTTGATTTTCTACGGTTGGAGCATAATGCATCATTGCAGCATTGGGTCCGAAAGCAGAAATTGAATTGGAGCTTAAACCGCGAAATTCCGCGATTTTACTACGGAACTCAGCCAGTTTTGCGGCTGCATCCAATTCTGATACAGCGTGCTCTTTGATTGCTTCTTCCAACCAGTACATCCATTTAACTTCGGCAACATTATCCTGAATACAACAGATACGAAGATTCTCGATCTCCTTACTGTTTTTTCGGGTTTTCATATCGGTTGTATACTCGCGTTTCTCAATTGTCCTGCATGATTCCGGTATGTTGTTGAAGAGGTAATAATTTGTTTTAACCGGATTGAAAATAACACTGTTTTTCGCATCGATTGTCTTCAGATGCTCTTCAATATCGTCATAATTCTTCAGGATAACACCATCGTTAGTTAGATTCTGTTTGATTTCTTCATCCAACTTTGTGTTATCAACGAAGAAGAATACATTGGTTTGATCCAAAACAACATAGGCGATGAACAGTGGATTGTAGTTCACATCATTCCCGCGCAGATTGAGCAGCCAGGCTATATCATCCAAGGAAGAGAGGAAGAAGATGTCGGCCTTATCCTTCACCATTTTTTCTCTGATATCCATAAATTTCTGCTGACGACTTTTACCGGCATAACATACGTTAAGTTCTGTGATTGGCTGTTGCGGCAAGGCGGGTCTATCCAACCAGACAGAGTCAATGAGATCGAAATCTGCAATGAGTTCTATCTTCTTTTCAGCACATTTCTTTTTCATATTTCGAACAGAGTTTGTATCAAAAACCCAACCATCAATGCCAATTTTGTCACCAGCTTTTAATTCACTTGTAAGCCAGTCCAGATAGGATGGTACGCCGGGTTCCCGGGCTTTGAAAAGATCAAGGCCACTACCTTCCAACTCTGCTGCAGCCTGGATGTAGTAGCGTCCGTCTGTCCAAACACCACCTTTATCCAATGTTATAGCTGCTGTACCAGCTGAACCAGTAAAACCACTGATCCATTTTCTGCTCATCCAACGTGAAGCCGGGATCTCACTCATGTCAGGATCAGAGCTGGATACAATATATCCTTTGAATCCATGTTCATTCATTTTTTCTCGAAGTTTTGCGATGCGTTCACTTACGTTCATCGATCCTCCCTGTTTCGTATTTTATAATAAATTATTTGCGATTCAACCCGGTGATGCGGCTTATAACCTTCGCCTTCAAACTCATTCTCATAATGCATGGGGATGTATTGAAGTTGTAGATTATCCTCTGTACTGGCCACGATTTTCCAGGGTTTAACAACAGATCCCGGAGCCCAACCGGCCCGATCAAATTTCCAGGTTCCATCCTGGGGACGACAGGAGTTGAGATAACAGTCGGTTTTCCATAATCTGTTTTCAAATGGGACGTCATTTATCAACAATGTTCTGTCAGAAGGCATAAATTCTGCCGCATTATTGGTATTTGGGTACATGCCATG
>CAYYLA010000217.1:0-5449 GCA_964441785.1 uncultured Candidatus Cloacimonadota bacterium
TATTATTTTAAGATTTTCCTATCATTTGTAAGCTCGCAAAAACCGTGACACAGGCAATTAACTATACCGCATGTTATGTGGGGTTATTTTTCTTTGATTCTGTTTTTTAGATCCATTTGTTCATGCAGAATTCTTATTATCTCGATGTCATTATTTTGGTTTTTTAGATAGAAAATAATGTGTCTCCCAACTCTAAGGCCAAGTATGTCATCAAAAATATCTGGATAAATTTTACCTATACTTGGATTTTTCGAAATCTCGTTGAAGTTATCAATAAGCATCTTATAATACTTATCTGCTTGTCTTTCAGACCAATTGTCAAACGTGTAGTTCCAGATTCTTCTTAAATCAGAAACTGCCTTATGAGTTAATTTGTACTTAGCCATTCAGTTTTCTTTCTGCTTTAATTTCCTGCAGATGTGATTTTGGATCGAAATCATTATCAATACCACTATCAATACCTTCCTGGATAGCCTCTCTAAGAGCAATCACTCTATTTTCTTCTTCTTCAAGAAGCCTTAATCCGGCTCTGACAACTTCACTAGTGTTCTTATAACGTCCGGCTGATATTCTATTTTGAATGAACCTGTCAAAATAGTCTCCTAATGTTATCGAAGTATTTCTATTCATGATATAATGTCTTTTTACAAATATACCAATTATTGGTACAATTGTCAATAGATGCACGGTTCTTTTTTAATCCCACATAACGTAGTGTTATGTGCAACTATTGCACATATATCCCTTATATTTCTTTGCAGTACTGTTCATATAACTCAAATATTGAGTGATAAGTGTAACAACAGTAGTAATTATATTGCATTCACTAATTTAGATAATCATCTCCAATCTCCCAACTGTTTCTCAACATCAAAGTCAAAGTCTTTATTAAGCGCGAGCCGACTGCGAGTAACAGACAATTTTCGTCAAATTCAGTGAGGTTATCAAATGACTAAAGCAGGGCTTCCAGGGGAACCCGGAGGGCTTGGCCTTGATGTGTCATGAGATATTGCAATGCAAACTCACGGTTGGCGAATAAAATTGGCTGTCGCAGGCGAGCAATAATCAGTCGTGAGGGTTGTGATTTAGGTTGCACACCTCAGAGTGCTTATCCCAGGCGCAACCTAAAGAGAGCAATCCGAACACCTAAATTCTGGCTAATAGATTATCGCCATCTCTCTTCTTAAAATCACCTTCTTAATGCTTTCTTTCCATTTTATATGTGGATCTTTCTCGAATTGATTTACAAGTCTGAGTATATTCATATCATCGGTCTGCCACAGAATCAAATCATTAGCTTTTCTGAAAGAGTTTTTATCTTTTACTCCATTTGTTTTCATTCGCTTTAGTAAGAAATTTGCTTTACCAAGCCAGAGTGATTCTGTTACGAAGGGTAATAACTTTTTAACTAACAATTCTGGTTCAGTATCTAAAATGGGTTCGGCTGAAATGCTCGTTTGAAACCCCAGTGAAAATGCTAATTGAAGGCTTTCCAACCTTTCTTCAAAAGAAGGTGCTCCCGGCTCCCAAAACTTAAGAATACCTGAATTGGAGGATCCAATGGTGAATCTAAAGATAATTTGATTCTTGTATTCTTCAAGATCTTGACATATTCTCTTGATGCATGAAAGATGTGGTTTCGTTACTATTAGCAAATGGTTGCCTGCTTGCAATAATAGTGTAAGTACTTGAATAGTCTGATTTATATGACGAGGTGTAATATCATGCGAGGAGGGAAACATTATAGTGCCAGGCCGCTTCGTAAACTTCTTATCTAAGAATCCTTTTCTTACTTCCTCATCTGACCAGGAATCAGGTGTTTTTCGTTTAAACCGGATAGCCATTTCTTTGCTGTAGCAATACTTACAGTCATGTTCACAGCCATTAATAAAATTGAAGTTCTCATCTGCCCATTCGTGGGTTCCAAATTGTATGCTTTTACAATCTTTCATAGAGTAAATTTACTTAAAAAAGACTTCTTTGCCCATCGTATCCTGTTTTATTTACCTTGTTCCAGAACTCCAATCCTTTGGGATGGCTTGAGGCGAATATCAAATCATAAAAATGTTTGATTCGTTTAAACTCAAAGTATTCATAACCAAGCATTCTTAAACTATCCATATAAATATCCCTGAACATTGTACGTAGTTCTATATATCGATTCTCTCTAGCAAACTTAATTGCAATAGGATCTCGAAAAATCGAATCTGAATTCAGAAATGCGGTGTATTTATTTACTAAATTTTTATACCTATCCTTATTAAGTATTGCTTGACCAATATTTCTATTGAAGTCTGTTCCAGAGGCTAGATTAATAATAAAGTCTATATTTTTTATTGACTTCTTGAGTTCTGTTATCAATCCAAAAGGTAAACTACAGTCAGTTGGATCAATAAAAACAAGGAATAAACCATATTTTCCTGTTTGATTCAGTATTTGCTCTATGATAGATGCTGGGTTATGGTAGTCGCCTATAAAGGCAATTGCATTCTTAGCATTAATAGCTTTTATGCGCAGGTTTAAGGTTTCGATAACTTCAGGATTTATATCAAAGAACAATGCTCGCTTAAGATACTTGGATGCCTGGTTGTTTAAAATTGTCAACGCAGTACCATCGAATTCAATTCCATTTGATCTGTTGATGCATCTACCAGGACCACTACATATCTCAATATAGTTTATCTTTCCTTCCCACTTATACTTCATTCCATCAGAAAAAATACCGAGGTACTGATTTAAATAGTGTATCTTTTCCATTCCCCAATCCCCAACACATCGTATCGGTTTATCATCAGCAACAGATCTGACGGTTCTGCAAATATCACCGTCTGTATTGATTTTTCTCTTTACCTTTGAACATCCCTTAAAGCAGTGAGGGTTGTATATTTCATTGAAGTTTGTCATATTCAATCTTCAGGTCTCTTCGTTAAACCAACAAAACATTCTTTTAAACAACAATTTCCGTTCCTGGGAGATATCGAAATAGCTTAATCTCATATGAATGTTAAATTGATAAAAGAATAACAAGTTGAAGAAATTGGTAACTCAATGCTTTTATATTGAAGACAAAGCAATATACTAAAAAAAAGGAGCATCTGAAATGATACTCCTCTTCTTAGCCCCTTTTCAGTGGTTTTTTATTTGAGTTGAGAAACCGTCTCAAAAAGGACAGCTAAAATACAGCATAACTCAACTCACCAAATCAACAAGTATTCGGGCTTCATTTTCACAGCCCTAATAACCTGAAATTGAAGTGGTAATAGGCCTTATATCTTATTATATAAACATCAACAAGCTCAGGGCTCAGCTTAACCGCATTTACAGCGTATTTGAGGCCTTTCTGAAGCTCCCCGACATCTCGTATTGGTATTACAGTAAAAGGGCAGGAAATGCGCTCTAAATGGCCTTTGTGGCTGATTATCAGCACACTATCAGTTCCGCACAACTCATAAACCTCTTGAATGTACCTTTTTCGCTGTTTATCAGTCATTTCGTTAGTATTCTGAAGGTAACATTGCTGACCTTTCAAAGACCCAGATTGTCAGCTTGGTTTGTGGGAAATTCAGGTATCGATAAGTCTTAGTAAGTACCGGTGGTTTCTTCGAATCTCCATGACAGGTTAACCTCCAGGTTTTATCTGCCTTATTTTGCTCGAGTATCCATATCTGGAAGAATAGTTTCTTTACCTTATCATGGTCCTGGCTCTCTATAATGAAATCGAATAGCCAGTGAGCATTTGCATCCTGTTTGATTTGCTCACAGCCTGCTGATATAATCATCGGGGATAATGGCAGGTATGGTTTGTTATTGAATTTTACCTTATTCTTGAAGGCTCTTAACTCAGCCTTGAATTTTTGTTCATCATTCATGCTTTTGGGATTTGTAGGTTAATAAACAGGTATGCTATTTTCAGGATTCCTATAGCAACCACATTCAGTACAGAATTAATATTCCTTTGGTAGCAGTGCTACACCATCAATAACCCAAATCTTTATCTCATCAAGTGGGAAATCGGAGTACTCTATATCCTGGGTAATGATAGGTGGAAGATTAGAATCAGCTCTGCATGTGAGTTGCCAATTAAGGTTTTTCTGAAGTTGTACCAGCTGCCATACCTGGAAGTTAACTCCTTTCTTCTTTAGCTGGGCCTGGTAGCTTAGTATGGCATCAAATAACCAATACGCATTACATACTTCCCTGATATAGTTACAACCATCAGTAATAAGTAATGGTGACAGACCTGGGAATAAGTGTTTGTGGTATGTAGTTGTACCAGTGAAACTGTCAAGTTCATGTCGGATTTCAATCGCATTCATATAATTGATTTTTTAATTGTTTTAAAAAGAAAGGGGCTGACCGTTATTGTCAACCCCAGGTTAGCGGCTTTTCAGAGCACATACAGCACGAGGACTAGCCAACCACTTCTTCGATAGCAGCTGGTTCTGGATTATACATGTAGGTGTGGGTGCACTTTACTTTCTTACCTGTCTCTGGAACCACAAATTCATAGGGGTCACACTCATGTCTCTCTACCTCGCCAGGTAATGTAGTACCAATAAGCTGTTTTGCTTCAGGGAGAATGAAGGAGCAAGGTATTGCTGTTCTCCTTGCAGTTAGATAGGGTCTACCTGAGGTCTTTGAGACTACAGGCTCAATTTTACCCTGGATGATAAGTAGGACAAAGGAGTCACCATCTTTGGACTCACGTTCATAGGCATCAACAATTCGTACCATAATTTTGGTTTTAGTTAAACAATGTAACGGAGGAGTTTTCCCCAAGCCTGCATCGGGGGGGCTTGAATGATAGTAGCTCGTGAGCTCACATATAGGATGTGGCTTCCGGATTATAAAAATATATTTTTTGAGTGTGCCAAAAGTCGCGAATGCTTCTTTTGAATAGTAGGCGATTTAATAGCTAATGCTTTACATAAACCAAGCATACAGATAGGCTATTTTATATACGTGGAAAGTAATATTTGAAGGAGCACAGAAGTGGTAAAAGGTGGGTATGTTTCTAGTTTCGGTTTCGTTTATATGCTATAGGGATTGCTGCAATTTGAAACGAAATTCTACAGATTGGAATACTATTAATATGCCTACCCGCTTTTCATGCTTGCATGAAAAACAACACTTCTTAAAAGAGTAAATACAGTAAGAGTATAGTAAAGTTATTAATAGGTATAATTGTAAACAAAACATTGGAAATATTTCATTTCCAATTATATATATACTATAGGGAATTCGAAACGAAACGAAACTTTTAAAATCTGAAAATATTTGGCAGAAATAGGTGATTTTTCATCAGAGATGGTTAGTTATTGGCCATTTTGAGGCAAAATCAGTCAAAATATAATTCGAAAGATTATTATTCTAATTGGAAATACTCTTCTTGATTCATACATCCTTGCACCATAATCTAACCAATCAGTATCTATTAAACTGACAATAC
>CAYYLA010000218.1:0-734 GCA_964441785.1 uncultured Candidatus Cloacimonadota bacterium
AATTTTAATGATTCTGGTGATGATGGTGATTTAGCTACTGTTGCTTTACCTTACTCATTTAGATTTTACAATATGAATTATAACTCAATTACAATTTGCTCAAATGGATTCATCAGCTTTGGTGAAACCGAACAGTATGACTATATGAATTGGCATGTTCCCGGTCCTATGGGACCAAATCCTATGGTTTCGGTTTTCTGGGATGACCTCAACATGGGATCTGGAGATGTATTTTATTATCATGATTCAGCAAATCATAGATTTATCGTGGAGTGGAGTGAAATACGTAATGATTATGACAACTCATTAGAAACATTCCAGGTAATTTTATATGATGAAACCTATTATCCAACTCAAAGTAATAATGGAGAGATTAAACTACAATATAAAGATGTAAACAATGTAGATCAAGGCAGTTATTCTGGATCTGTTCGTCATGGTCAATTTGCTACTGTAGGTATCGAAGATCATACCTCGTACCGTGGTTTAGAATATACCTATGATAATGATTATCCCGCTGCTGCAAAGGTATTGGAAAATCATACAGCTCTTTTCATAACTACAGAAGAGCCGGATATTGTAGAACCTGCAGAAGCTCATTTTGATGCTTCTCAAATTGATATTGTTATGCAGCCGGCAACCAATCACCTTGATAATCTTAGAATTAGCAATTCAGGTGAAGCTGATCTTGGATTTAGCATTTCTAAAAATTATATTAACAATAGAGAAGATTT
>CAYYLA010000218.1:744-4837 GCA_964441785.1 uncultured Candidatus Cloacimonadota bacterium
GGTGCTTACTGATAACACAGCGCTGTTTATCACAACAGAAGAACCCGATATTGTTGAACCGGCACAGGCTGGTTTTGATGCAGACCAATTTTCTATAGCTGTTGAACCTGCTTCCAGTTCTCAGAGTACTTTGAGAATCAGTAATTCTGGTGAGGCTAATCTCGGCTTTAATATATCAAAAAATTATGACCTTACCCGCGATAGTCAAATTGTTCGCGATGGTGGAGGACCTGATGATTACGGCTATCTCTGGATGGATAGTAATGAACCTGGTGGACCGGAATTCCAGTGGATCGATATCTCTGGTTATGGTACACAAATTCAGTTTACTCATAATGATAATAGCCCTGGTATATATTCTATCGGTTTTGATGTAGATTTTTATGGTACTACTTATAGTACTTTTAGAGTCAATCCTAATGGTTGGATAGGATTTGGCGACGATGCCAGTACTTATACAAATACGGGAATACCATCTACCAGTGCACCACGTCCTGCCATATTCCCTTTCTGGGATGATCTTTATCCTGAAAGTAATGGTGGTAGTGGGCTGGCTTATTATCATACCGATGGTGAGCGCTTGATCGTGATGTTTGATAATGTTGATCACTGGAATTCCTCAATGGGACCATATACATTTGAAATGATTCTTTATGCTGATGGCTCTATCAAATTCCAGTATCTGGATATGAATCAAACAGTTGATTCAGCTACTATTGGTATGCAAAATGCCTCTGGTAATGATGGCCTGGAAATGGCTTATAATAACAGTTATATAGAAGATAATCTGGCTATATCAATATTTAAGGTTGTTGATTGGCTTACTGTTACCCCAACATCGGGTTCTGTAGCCAATGGCGAATATGAAGATATCTCCATTGAGGTTACATCCGATGAACTTGAAATAGGGGAATATAGTTGTACAATGTTTATATCAACCAGTGATCCATTACAATCCCTGGTTGAAATTCCTGTAAATCTTACTGTTGCCGAGTTTATTATGGAAGCACCACAAGGGGTTGAAGTAGCCGTTATCGATGGTGATAACCCAAGGGTGAGTATCGCATGGAATAGTGTTACAGGAGCAACTAGTTACAATATCTATGCCTCTGATGATCCAACCCTTGAGTTTGAGCAATGGACGCAGATTGCATCCAATATAACAGGCACAAATTGGATGGGTGAACTTAACGAAAATTATAGATTTTTTAAAGTAACAGCAGAAAATTAATGTGAAAAAAATAACTAGGAGAAGAGATGAGAAAGTTTAGTTTGATTTTATTAGTACTTGTGTTTTCAGTAGCTTTGATAGCTGAAAATCTTTGGGATAACGAAGGTGTCCCTATCCGTAAGGGTGTAAACATTGAGTGGACTCGTGCAGCTGTTGCCACTTCAGACGGTGCAGTAGTTTATGTCTGGTCTGATACTCGTATTGGTGATCGTGACCTCTGGGCTCAGAAGGTTGATGAAAATGGTAATGTTCTTTGGGGGGTTAGCAGTCAGAATCCACACTATCCCGATATGGTTGAAGGACTTCTTGTTAACGGTGAAATAAACCGTCAGGAAGATCCTGTTGTTATTGGTAATGATGATGGCTCTGTAATTATCGCCTGGGTAGATTTCAGAAACCAGGATGCAGGTGATATCTATGCACAGAAACTCGATTCCAATGGTAACTTTGTCTGGGATGCTGCTGGTGTTCCTCTCTGTCTTGCTGATGATATCCAGATCTCACTTAATATTGTTAATGATGCTGCCGGTGGTGCTTATATTATCTGGCAGGATGCAAGAAATCCTGGCGGTGCAGATATCTATGGTACTCATATCTTATCCGATGGCTCTATTGCTACTGGTTGGGAAACAGATGGTAATCCTATTGCTTCCGAAGCTGGTACACAGGACTCTCATACCTTCTGGGAAGATGGTCAGGGTGGTGCTATCATTATCTGGCATGATACGAGAAATCCTGATGATGAAAACCTCTATATGCAGCGTATGAATAGCGCTGGAGATCTTCTCTGGGACGAAAATGGAACACTGTTATGCGATGAACCTGGCGCTCAGGTTAAAGCAAAAATATCTCCTCTCAATGATGGAAATTTCTTCATCGCATGGAGAGATAAACGCTCAGATTTTAATGGCGATATCTATGCTCAAAAAATAGACTTGGATGGAACACTTCTCTGGGGCGAAGAAATCGAAATATATGTTGGTGATGGTATTCAACAGAATCCTCGTGTAACAGGATCATCTGATGGTGCTGCTTTCGTTGTCTGGGAAGATGGTCGCTTTGATACATCATTCAAAGAATTGTTTATTCAAAAAGTTAGCACAGATGGTGATCTGCTCTGGAATACAGACGGTGTTGTTGTTGTTGATGAATTAAATGATCAGCTCAACCCTCGTCTTGTATCTGATGGTAATGGTGGTACGATGATCATCTGGGATGATGGACGCGTTGGTGGTCATCCAAACGAAAATATCTATGTGCAACACTTTGATTCCAATGGTAATGCTCTCCTGGCTGAAGATGGTCTTATGGTGTGTGACGCTTATGGGGAACAATTCTCTCCTCTCATTAAAAAAGGTGCTAATGGACAATATTTCGTAAACTGGGGTGACTGGAGAACCGGTTCTGTGGGTATCTTCTTCCAGATTATCAATCCTGATGGTTCTACCGTTGTCGAAGAAGATGGTAAGATTATTTATTACGGACTTAATGGAGATGCCTTGAATTTCCAGCTGGTAGACAATGATGATGAAGCAATTGTTGTCTGGGAAGATACACGTTTCTCAAGTATTGCTAATCAGATCTATATGCAGACTATTAACACAGCAGATGGTTCGGTTAATCTGAATGCTGATGGTATTCCTATTACAACAATGTCTAACCATAATCAGGAAAATATGGATGTTGCCTATTCTGTAGATGCAAATGTTCTTGGTGTGGTCTGGGAAGAGAATAAAATCGGTGACAAACAGATTTTCGCTCAAGGAATTGATCTTGATGGTAACTTTATCTGGTCTGATAGCGTAGGTATTAATATCTGCTCCGAAACTGCTCCTCAAAAATTTCCGGCTGTATCAAACATGGATATTGCTGGTGAACAGAATTTCATCGTTGGATGGTCTGATTATCGTAACTGGATGACTGGTTATGGCATCTATGGTCAGCGAGTTGCAGCAGATGGTACTCTTCTCTGGGGCGAAGAGGGAACTCTTATTGCTGATGGAAGTGGCGATGACGTTCTCAACGATGTTGTAGAAAATTATTATATCTGGCATGGCGGTGTTTGGCCTGCTCAAGATTTATATATCAAAAAAGTAGATGATAACGGTGACACAGCCGCAGGTTGGCCTGAAGATGGTCTTGAACTTTGTAATGCTGAAGATTTCCAGGAAAATGCTCAAGGTATGATGACTCCTGAAGGATTACTGGTTATCTGGGAAGATAAACGTACCGGTACTGTCGATTTATATGCTCAGTTAGTTGCTGCAGATGGAACGTTCCTCTGGGCAGAAAATGGCATTCCTGTTTCTGATGAAGCTTATGATCAAAAATCAGCTAAAATGGTTTATGATGAAGATTTATATGTAGTTTGGGAAGACTTTAGAACTGGTGTTGATGAAGATATTTTTGCACAGAAAATCGATGGCGCTAATGGTACTCCTTTCTGGAGTGAAGTGGGAACAGAAGTAGCAATTAAAGATAGTGCTCAAACCTCTCCAAGTCTTGTAAAAGCCGATGATAATCTCTTCGTATTCTGGCAGGATAATCTTAATCAGGAAGGATCAATCCTCTTTGGTCAACTGCTTGACGAAAATGGTGACAAACAGTGGCCTGATGAAGGTGTTGTGATTTGTGATGCTATTAAAAATCAGAATAAACCACAATCTATCAAAACTTCTGATAATAATGCTCTGGTTATCTGGCAGGATACACGTTCCTCCGGTAAAACAGATATCTATAATCTCTATGCCCAAAAGGTGAGGATCGATGAATCGGATGCCGATGATGATGTAATACCAAACAGTAATATTACATTACAACAGAATTATCCAAATCCCTTTAATCCTGAAACAAAGATCAAGT
>CAYYLA010000218.1:4847-5449 GCA_964441785.1 uncultured Candidatus Cloacimonadota bacterium
GATATCTATAATGTATATGCTCAAAAGGTTACTGCTCAGTTAAGTGACTCTGATGATAATGAATTACCTGATTATACAAATGTACTTCAACAGAATTATCCTAATCCATTTAACCCGGAAACAACTATTCGCTTCTCTGTTCCCGAAGGTTATCAGGTTGAGGATATGAATGTTAATGTATTCAATCTTAAAGGTCAAAAAATTAAAACAATATATCCAACTACAAACAGCGTTGTCTGGAATGGTCTGGATAATAATGAAATTCCTGTCGCTAACGGTATCTATTTTTATAGACTTGAATCAAAGGGATTCAAATCAAATACAAAAAAAATGGGTGGGTTATGAAAAAGATAATTCTTTTATCTTTGTTTATTTTAAGTTTTAGCATAAGCCTGGTTGCTTTAGATCCAATTTATCATACCTATGATGAGATTGTGACTGAACTCTTTGAATATCAGGAACTTTATCCTGAATGGGCTTACGTGGAACAAATCGGAACATCTACCGGTGGACCCGAACAAGATCCTCAACCTATTTATGCTATCAAATTATCCGATAACGCCTCTGTTTACGAGGATGAGCCTAAGGTTATGTATGCCGGC
>CAYYLA010000219.1:0-5413 GCA_964441785.1 uncultured Candidatus Cloacimonadota bacterium
ACTTCATGTAGTGTTTTACCTAACAAATCCTCCGCTGGCCTTACCAGTAAATCGGGAGATGTTGGAGCAATGTTTATGTACGTACCTTCATTATCTAATTCCAGAATAATATCAGGCATTGCATTGAATAGAGCACGCAAAACCTCTTCGGAATCATTTACCGATTTGCTGGCATTCTTCTCAATAACTAACTGCTCTTTTAGTTGTCTGTTTTCCTGTAAAAGCCTCTCGATTTGTTCGACTAGTTCATCTCTATCAGCTACATCAACTCCCATAACTAATACCCCCATAGAGAGAGAATTTTCTAATGATTTAACCACATATTCTCTCTAACTGGCAACAGCTTAGTATATTAGCTTATTTCTGCAACTGATTTTTCCTTTTTTTTTGTGTTTAATATTTTAATGTAGACAATATATCTAATTATCTACATTTGTTATAAGACATTACACAATCAAAAAAGATATAGATTCTCCGAGAATTTAAAATAAGCCATCTCCAGGGTTACATAGAGCTGCGTTTCATTTACGGGCTTCATTAATAATCCAAAAGGCTTGCTTTCCATAGCTACATTAATGGATTTTGGATCGGAATGAACCGTTAACTGGATTACCGGTAGATCGAAAACTTCGTTAATGTGGCGGGTTAATAAAACTGGTGAAACTTCGTCCTGCAATTGGGTATCAAGGATCACGATATCTGGTCGTTCATTTTCGATATAACTGATTGCTTGTTCTCCGGTATTTACTACTCCCACTACTTCATAATTGTTTTTCTTTAACATGGATACAAGTTCTCTAGCAATCTCCAGCTGATCTTCAATAATAAGAATTTTCATGGTACACTCCTCCATTCTTCATTTGTGTGGATAAATAAATAATAACAAGAAATGTTCCAATCAATCCTGGTAAATTTAATTGGTCATTATCAAAGGATTTATTTAATATTCAATGCTTCATTGATAAACAAATTTTCATAAATAAGTGACTTTTGTGCCACATATTTTCCTTTTATGGCACACCTATTTCATATTTAACTACTTTTCTATATAGTTGGCGTCTTGAAATTCCCAGAAGTTTTGCAGCTAATGTTTTATTCCCGTTGGCTACATTCATGGCATCCATGATAGCCTGTTTTTCTAATCCTTCGGTCTTTTTAGTCAGAGAGTGTCCTGCTTCAACATCTTCCAGATCAATTGTGCAGAGATGGATATTATCTTCTTTGATAACCCCGGAGTTAGCACGAAGAACAGCTTGAGAAACCACATTTTTCAGTTCTCTGATATTGCCTGGCCAACGATATCCCATCAATTTCTCCATAGCTTTTTCTGAAATTCCATGAACATTCATTTTCATCTCAACATTAACCTTACCCAGGAAATAATTAGCGAGAAGTGGTATATCATCTTTTCTTTCTCTCAAAGGAGGTACATTGATTTTAAACTCACTTAATCGATAATAGAGATCTTTTCTAAACGAGCCATCTTTAACATCCAATTCTATTTTCCTGTTTGATGCAGCCAGAATTCTTGTATCAACAGGTTCATATTTATTATTTCCAACCTTACATATGGATTTGTTTTCTATGGATCTAAGAAGTTTTGCCTGCATATCAAAGGGAAGATTGTTAATTTCATCAAAGAAGATAGTGCCATACTGTGCTTCTTCGAATTTCCCTTTTCTCTCATAGGTTGCGCCGGTAAATGCGCCTCTACGATGACCAAACAGTTCACTTTCAAACAAATGGGTTGGAATAGATCCACAATCAATTGGGATAAAATCATTCCTGTATCTACTACTTTGATCATGTATCATTTTAGCAAACAACTCCTTACCGGAACCTGTTTCACCTTCGATGATAACATTTATATTTGTGTCAGCTACCAGGATTAATTCTTTAATTGCTTCTTTAAATATTTTGCTCTTACCTATAAGTTGATCCGACATTAGATTATTATCTACATCAGCTCTTGTTTTTAATTCAAGAACCTCGGGATCACCCTCCAGCGTTTTATTGATACGATCTATTACATAATTATTATCAAACGGTTTTTCCACAAAATCTACTGCACCAAGTTTCATTGCTTTTACAGCACAAGTTATGGAACCATGAGCTGAAATAACCATTGCTGGAGTTAGGTTATTTTTCTTTCTCATTTCTTCCAGAAAATCAACCCCATTCATCTTTGGAAGTTGATAATCAATAACCACAAAATCTGGCTGATCAGCACAAATAGATTTCCAACCAGTCTCAGCAGAATCTGCTTCAAATACCCTATAGTTCTCTCTGGTTAATATTTTATCCAATATCTGTCGCATCATTACATCATCATCAACTACTAACACTCTTTTCATGCTCAACCTCACTTCAATATCTGTATCATAAGTTTTGTACCATCAGAATCAGATTTCAATATTGATACCTGACCGCGAATTTCTGCTAAATAATATTTTGCCAAGGTTAACCCAAGCCCTAAATGATAGGGTTTAGTACTTACAAAAGGATCCATTATTGTATCTTTGATAGTCTCAGGTATTCCATCTCCATTATCAGAGATTATAATATTTACGAATTTGCGACTTTGGGTTAACTCAACCACTATTGAGATTGGATTTTCAGATGATTCTAGAGAATTTCTCAGGATTTGAGTTATGATGTTTTCGAATAATAAGCTATCTACTTTTATTATAATGTCTTCTTTGGGAAACTCCTTCGTTATCTCAGCTGCAGAACGTTCCACCGATTTTAAGGCATTATTTATTAACGAAATTAAACCACTATCCCGCGGTGCATCAATCCCAGCTTTGGAAAATTCCAAAAATAACTGTATCGATTCTGTGATTTCATCAATGTTTCTTTTTAAATTCTGACTGATCTCCATTCCTTCACTATCGGCGGGAAAAGAGTCTTCGTAAAACTGAATAGTGGATTTCATGATGGCAAGGGGATTTTTAAAATCATGAACAAACATTGCAATATTCTCTTTCTGATCCTGTGATAATGTTGAAACTTCTTCTGATTTTCTAATAGACAATGTCATTGGTTCTTTTTGAGAATTCAACAAATATTGCTCTTTCATTTGATCTATCTGGTCAATCAAATTATTCAATCGCTTCTGTGATCTGTTCTTCTGATCTTTTAACTCTTTGGAGGTATATACCTGGATCAAAATTATGGATAATTTGATTAAACTGATTAAAAAACCAAGACAAACAATAGACATTATTATACAGCTTATAATTCTGCGTTTCTTAAAAACCTTTTTCAGCATTATTGAATAGTTTCTCAGATCATGATTCCTCTTTTTTTTCTTATCTGTTTCGTAGAGCTCTTCTAAATCTCGAAGCTGTCGTTCTAATGCCTTATCTTTTATCTGGTTTATCAGCAATTCACTCTTTTCTAAATTAGATAAGGCCTGTTTATAATCTTTTTTATTGATAGATAACTGATAATTCAACAGACAATATTTTAGTTTATTGGATATTGTAAGTTGCTCGTAAAGGCTATCGATATTACCCTGCAGTTGAATCTCTTCGATCAGTCTGTAGTCAGATGAATCATAAGCATTCTCTACAGTATTGTTTATAGCTAAGGAATCGACAACACATCCCAGTGAACAGAATGAGATAATGAAAATCAGCAATACAATTCTTTGATTAATCATAAACCCTATCCAGTGTAATTAAAGCTTCTGTTCCCACATTAACTTCACTTGTAATCTCAATATTTCCATTATGTTCATCAATTATCTTCTTAACCCAGGCTAACCCCAATCCTTTACCTTTTGCTTTTGTTGTAAAAAATGATAACCAGATTTTATCAAGATCATCTTTGGAAATACCCTTGCCATTATCCCTTAATTTAATAATTACTTTTTCACCCAAAACCGAAGTTGATATTTTGATTTCACCTTTTTCGCCAAAGGAGTGACAGCTGTTAATGAACAGATTAAGAAGAAGATCATCTAAAGCTTCTGCGTTACAATTCACAGCAGGATTTCCTTCAGCGAGATCGAGATCCAAACTAATATCCTGCTCTTGGAGATATACAGAAATCATATCCTTAAATTGCAAAATAATATCATTTATATTACACTTTTTACGAGTCATTATTTTGGATAGATCAGCTGATTTGATTTTTTTTAAAAGTGTATAAAGTTTTTCTATCAGATAGATAAAACCATCACCAGCTCCCGGTTCAACTTTGTCCAGTAATGAAACATACTTCTTTATTACCAACTCAAAAAGAGCAATATTCTCCTTTAATTTCTCTCCAACACTATATGATGAGTCGTAGAGTTCATTCCACTTATCCGTTTTAAGATTACTACTATTTTCCAATAATTTCTTTCGTTTAAAAATGCGTCTATTCCATTTCCCCTTGGGTTGTTGTGTTGACAGAATGAGTCGACTTTTTTTGTCTCTGGTTTCAACCAGATAATAATACACGAAATTTAACTGAATAATCAGAGTCAGAACACCCAATACCACCAGAGAAGTCATTACAATAATAACAAAATTCATGAACCTGATCTTTTTTTCAAGTTCTTCACATTCCAGAAGCAAAGCCTTGTATTCATAATCATATTCTTCGCTCCTAACCGATGCTTCCAATTCAAAAATGCGATTCAAATTCTCTATTGAAAAAATGGAATCTCTAAGTGCAGAATATTGTTGAAAATACTTATGTGCCTTTTCATAATCTCCCTGGGCTTTGTAGAGGTGGGAAAACTGTAATAGGATATCAATTTCTAATTTATCACTCTTAACCTTATTGGCGTTTACTTTTGACAATCTAAGATTCTTTTCTGCTTTCGAATAATTTTTATTCAATATATGTATCTTAGATAAATCTGATAAAATAGTTGAAACGGCAAATGTATCAGAAATACTTGAAAATATCTCTAAAGCTCTATTATAATAATCTTCCGACATATAAAGAGAATCAATTGCAAATAAATAATTAGCTCTATTATAATAATGAAAACCAACACTCCTAATGTTATCATTTCTTTTTATTATATCTTTTGATTTTATAAAGCATTCACGAGCTTTAGAATAATCTTTTTTTAAAGTATAAATATAAGATAAATTATTGTACACTTCAGATTGCTTATCTTTTAGATCATTTTCAACATAAATTTCTAAAGCTCTTTCCAAATAGTAAACGGCTTTGTCACCATTTTCAATATTTGACATTATTGTACCTAGTTTATTGTAGGCATCTGCTAGAAATAATTCATCATTTATTTTATCTGCATTTTCGACTATGTTTCTGAAAGTTAAAACAGATTGCTCATATCTTCCAAGTTTAAAAAGGCTTATACCTATACTCACCTCAAGAAATAAAGAATCAGATAATGACAAATATTCACTATAATTATTTTTTATATCATAATATATTTCTAAAGATC
>CAYYLA010000220.1:0-5412 GCA_964441785.1 uncultured Candidatus Cloacimonadota bacterium
CCGGGAAATTCTCGACGCTTTCCTTTCGGAAAGTTCCGTTGAACTCCGGCGCGTGTTAATGGGTTTGGAGGTAAGATGGTTGACAGCAGTGCTTTTAAAAATATATCATACAATGATCAATTGAATACCATTTTGGAATCTATCGCTGTACCTGTGTATTATAAGAGTGTAGAAGGAACATATCTGGGTTGCAATAAAGCCTACCTGGAGTTGTTAAATAAAACGCGGGAAGAGATAATTGGTAAGAACTTTTTTGATTTCGTTCCATTTAAATATGCTAAATCCAGTTATGAGGATGATCAGAAGTTATTAGCAAAGCCGGGGAAACAGAAGTTTAAGGCAGTTTTCCCATCTGATAATGGTAACGTTAGAAATGTGACAATCCATAAGTCAACTTTTTCTAATGATGATGGAGATGTTGCAGGAATTATTGGAACAATTATTGATACAACCGAGGAAGATAGATTAACCAATGCACTCAATGAAAGTGAGAAGACTTTCAGGGAATTAACCGAAACAACGCCAACTGCAGTGTTGATTTATCAAAACAACAGATTTGTGTATGTCAATAAAGCAGCCTCAGAGATAACAGAGTATGTACATGATGATTTAATTGGTATGGAATTCTGGAAGCTTATACATCAAGATGATGTGAAGAAGGTTAAAGAATTTGGTACTAAGCGACAGGCAGGAGAAAAAACGATAAGTCGTTATCAATTCAGGATTATAACAAAGACCGGGCATGTTAAATTTGTTGATCTTGCCGGATCTACAACCATATACAATGGAAAAACAGCTGCCATAATTTCGGTAAATGATATTACTGACATGGAAAAATCAAACGAGGAGTTAAGGGAGAGTAAAGAGCGATTGAACTTTCTTGCCAATGTAACATTTGAGGGTATTGTTGTACATAAGCGTGGGATTGTTGTTGATGCAAATGAATCCTTCTTGAAAATGAGTGGATATAGCCAGGAAGAGATTCTGGGGGAGAATCTTCTCGATTATATCCCACTTGCCAGGGACAAACTTGTCATCCTGGCTCAAATAGTAAAGAAACGCGCAAAACCTTATATCATAACTGCTCAGCGCAAAGATGGAACACGATTTATGGCAGAGCTAGAGGCTCGTGATGTAAAATTAAATGGTAAAACTGTACGGATTGCAGCCATTAGAGATGTAACAGAGCGATTGAAAACAGAACGCGCTTTGCAGATGAGTGATGAGCGTTTGAAATTGGCTTTGGATGGAGCAAAACTGGGTCTATGGGATATGGATTATGTAACCGGTGAGGTCTATAGATCGGAAACCTGGGCTGAGATGCTTGGTTATAAAATAAAAGAGATAACAAATAATGAGAGCTTCTGGGAGAATCTTATCCATCCTGATGATAGAGAACGCGTAATTGCAGAGGGTTTAGAGGTTAGAAAGACAAAAGGAAAATACTTTAGAAGTAAACATCGATTACGTTGCAAGGATGGATCGTACAAATGGGTGCTTAGCTGGGGAACCTTCATTGGTTATGATAAGGCCGGTAATCCTTTAAGAAGTGTTGGGGTTCATATCGATATTGATAAGATTCAAAAAGCGGAAGAAGAGATCCAACGTTTATTGAAAAGCAAGGAGATCTTACTGAAAGAAGTGCATCACAGAATTAAAAATAACATGAGTGCTATCGCAAGTTTTTTATCTATCGAAAAACGTCTCCACGATAATGAAGAAGTCAAAAGAATTCTTACTGAAGCTAATACTCGTGTCAAAGCTATGACGGTTTTATACGATAAACTCTATCGATCAGAAACCTACAAAAGTTTAGAGGTAGCGGAATACTTGTCAACGTTGGTTGAAGATCTTGTAAAATTATATTCAGATGACTGCGAAATTCATATTATTAAGGATTTGCAGGAATTTGAAATAGATGCAAAATACTTTTTCCCACTGGGGATAATTATAAATGAAATTGTGACTAACTCATTGAAATATGCTTTTAAAGGTTGTGAGAATAATGAATTAAAGATTAGTTGCCGGTTGCTTCACAAGAAAGTTGTTATCCGCATATCTGATAATGGTTGTGGTTTTACTTCTCTAGATCAGAAAAATGCAGAATCCGGTTTTGGATTACAGTTGGTTGATATGCTGATTTCGCAACTAAAGGGTAAGATGATTATTAACAGTAGCAAAGGGACTGAATTTCTTATTGAGTTTGATGTTTAGAACAGGGTTAATTATCTGTCGCTAATTTTTTTATCAGAAACATTAAGGAAATGGATAACAAAAGTTATATTGTCGGTAAACTAATGTTTAAACAGGCAAATTGCACTGTAGTTGAATGACTTTATCTTTTCATTGCTTCCTTTCTTAGTTCAGAAGGCATCTTCTCTATTGCATATCTTAATGCTGTTCGTGGCATAATTCTTTTTCGATCCGAAACAAATCGATAAATTTCATCTTGATGGGCTTGACTGGCTGCTTTCAGCATCCAACCATATCCTTTTTGGACAAGATCTTGGGGATCTATCAATAGATTGTCTGCAATAGATAGAATGTTTGATAAGAATAATCCCTTTTTTGCAGGAATTATTAATGTAACAGCAGCAGCACGCCTTACCCAGATATTGTTAGATTTTGTAAATTGTTGTAACTCGAGAAGGTATTCAGGATACATTTGGATAAATTCTCCTACTGTGTGATTGCATAATGTATCACAGGATGCCCAGTTATTTACGTATTGAGATATCCAATTTTTAAAAACAAGAAAATCCGCTTCAACGTACTGTTTGCGAAGACTGTAGGCCCAATTACAAGCAACAATTGATTCCTCCAAAATACCTGATTTCCATAGTTGTGTGCATAGATTTAATATCTGATTCTTATCCAGATTTTTCAACAATGATTTTAGACACACTTTACTTATTTTGTTAATGATAGGCGTCTTAATGCCGTAACACTCTACTGTTTCTTTAAAAAAACGCTGACTCCTGACTTTGTATTCTTCATTTGCTTCAGATAACAAAGTTTTTCGAAGATTCTCTATAATATTATTCATCTCTATCATATCTCAAAGGTTATTTTTTGTGGTTGAACATGTGCTTTGTCAGTAATCCTGCTGCGATTAATCCAAAGGTGATGCCTAACCAGTCGGGTATTGTAACAATAAATCTATCAATTAATAATGTAGCTGAACATGTGCCCAAGCCTAGAGTTAGATAGACATTTTGTTCTTTTTGCATAACAATTTCCTTTCACTTTTTGAGCAAAAAATTGGATAGATTGCAAAAAGTCAATCAAATTGAGTGTCTTTATATATTTTGATATAATAAATTGCTCAACCCAGGAAAAAAATATCATTATGACAATATTTGATTAATTCTATGCTGGCTTGTACGACATATATAGTAGTCTATTATTTGATAATTACAACGATTAGCCGTCGATAGGATAAAAGTTTATTTATGGAATTTAATTTGCTTTATTTAAATAACGTATTGGATATTTTAAGAAGGGAGATATTATGAAGAAAACTATTATTACGTTAGTTATTGTGGTAATTTCATTATCTATTGTGGTTGTTTCACTTTATTGGCCGTTTACAGGAGACAGGCATTTGCGTGGAACATTAGGTGGGGTAGAGAAAGCAGAACGATATCGAGGAGAACAACCTCAACGTGCAGATATACTCTATGAAAACGATGATTTTACTAAATTAACACAAAGTGCTGAGTGGCAAAATGCCTTGAAAGATGAAGAATTTGTAGCTTTTTTACAAAGTGACGACTTCCGCAAATCAATTCTTCTTATGAAGGATATGCAGAATTTATTATTGATGCGATCATGTTTTGATATTGCAAAAAATGCGGTAGCATTTAATCAAGATTATCAAACAGATACATTTGGAACAGGTTGGACAAACAATAGCGATTTCAACAATGCAGTATTTTCCTTTGCTAAGGATTTTCAGAAGGTACTGTTAAGTCAGGATAATCCTAAGTCAATGACGTTTGGGGATGCTTTAAATGTAATAGTTCCTCTGAGTAGTGATTTTAACAGTGCTATGACTTTTTTTAGCAATGATATGCAACAGTTTATTGCTTCGCAGGAATTTGATGAGTTTCTGGCTTCAAAAGAATTCGCAAAACTCAATATGTATACGAGTGGATGGTCTCAGGAATTCACCTCGTGGGTAAACAATAATCCGTTTGATCAAATGGATGAATCAAATGCACAGGATTATCAAAACAGTATGAACCAATTTGGCCAGGATTTCCAGAATTTAGTAATGTCCAGCGAATTTCAATCCATAGTAACGCAAGATTTCAGTGGTCTAATTTTTACACCATTGTCTCAAGATTTTCAAAACGCATTTACTCTCAATATGATTAATGATCTAAATGCTGTTTTTCTCGCAAATTCTTTGAACGCTAGTGAACAGCTTTCTTCTGTGTTTAATGCATTTGATGATTATCTTGAAAGTATAATGCTTGGGAACTAAACAATATTTAGCAGGTATCTGTTATATCAGAATCCTGCTTTTTTTAATAATACTATAAATCTTAAATTAGAAGGATTGATGAGAAAATTTTTCGTTATTATTTTAGTAATGTGTTCTGTATGTCTGGCTGGGATTCCGCTTTATAATCTCCGCACGAACGATCTAAACATGATTTATTACAGTAATTCCCATGCCTATATTGTACCACATCTGGCGCGTTGTTATCAGCGTACCTGGAATTATTATAAGGATTTCTGGCAGTTTAATCCGTCAGAAAGGTGCAATATCTTTATCGAGGATTTTTCTGATTGGGCTAATGGAGGTGCAACAGCAGTTCCAAAAAATTTTGTTTATATCAGTATGTCGCCCTACATGTATGTTTTTGAGGTAGCTCCTGCCAACGAGCGGATGAGTCTTTTGATGCATCATGAACTAACACATGTAGTTGCAATGGATATGGCTTCTACCGGAGACAGACGCTGGCGGAGATTTTTCGGAAGCAAAATCCAGCAGGTTAATACTAATCCTTTGTCCTTGTTATATGCTTATCTGGGAACACCACGGAAATTCTCGCCCCGCTGGTACCATGAAGGAATAGCTGTGAGTATGGAAACCTGGATGTCAGGCGGTGTGGGACGATCGATGGGTGCCTATGATGAGATGGTTTTCCGCTCAATGATCAGAGATAGTACCAGGATTTATGATCTTATAGGATTAGAAGCAGAGGGAACAGCAATAGATTTTCAAGTTGGAGCAAATTCATATCTTTATGGGACGCGTTTCTTCAGTTATCTGGGACAAAAATATGGTCCCAAAAAGCTTATCCAATGGGTAAAACGGAATGATGAGACAAAAGGATATTTTTCACATCAATTTAAGCAGGTATTCAGCAATGATCTTAACGATGAATGGGATCAATGGAT
>CAYYLA010000221.1:0-5363 GCA_964441785.1 uncultured Candidatus Cloacimonadota bacterium
GGAGGATCTTCGAAAAGAAAAAAGGCTAGAGTCGGGGAAAAGTCTGGTAGAATATCGAAACCTTCGCAATGGTTTTAAACCTTGCGAATGGTTAAATTGGTAAAGCTTGTTCCCTTAGTTTTCTTACTATTTCAATATTATAAATTAAGCAAGTGTTCAAATTCCCCTCTTCAGAGGGGAGAATTCCGATTTATCGGAATACGGGGGTGTTTGAGTCAAGGAGTGTCTACATGCATAAACAAATACCAAAAATTACAATTTTCAAATTTTACATTTTTGTCCGCCAATCTTTTGCGCGGATTCTGTATTCTTCTCTTTGTTATCCCCTTCAGGGAAAGATCCTTAGCGGTCATTGCATCCTATGGTTTCACAGGTTCAACCATAGGCTAAATTAACCCCCGTTGGGGTATGTAATTTGCGGGAGGTTATCTAATTGGAAATTTATGGATTAACTGGGAGCTAAACCCCCTTTTATTTCCCCATAAAATTAAGGGGGATAGAGCGTTAGGGTTATTTGTTTCTTTGAGTTTGGGTTGGTTGGAATCCGGTCAACAAAGCTGATATTTCAGATTTCTCCATGCGTTCGTAAACTCACTTAGTCGAGACAATGTTTCCAGTACAGGGCAAATTTTAAATGCTTGTCCGCCTATCTTTTGGGGGGATTACATTTTCTTCAACGAACAACACCAACAAAACGAACAAAGAAAAAAGAAAATAAAAAAGCTACCGAAAAGAGCGCAAAGACGCTAAGGAAAAGCAAAAGATAGAAGAATAAAAGCAAAAGGCGAGAGGCGTGATGCTGGGAAAAGGCGTGATGCGAGGAGCGAAGAAAAAAACAGCTTAAGACAAAGTCTGTATGATTGAGCGATTGTTTGTGAATTATTCAGATTAACACCACTGTTTACTAAGGCTTTTGACGGATCAGTGCGGTGAAGCGATCAAGGGATTTGGGTTGAATTGGTGGAAGTAGTTGAAAACGAAGTTATTCTGAGCAATGTCAGGTTACTTCAAACTTTCATGATTTCTGCTTTCTGATTTTATGATTTTTAATCGTATCCACAATAAATTCCTATTTCATGCCGCATAGGGCAAGAGGCGAAGGTAGTTATCAGATGTTTTAAGGACTCAGGGGAAAACTTTTAGGATATCGCTTACTCTATTTACTGCTATATCTTACTCTTCTTCAGCGGCAAACGATGTAGGTAATGATTTATTTGCTTTTGCACCTAATTTTTTAAGATTTTCTACCCTGGTTACCAGATTTCCACGACCGGTTTTAATATGTTTAACTGCCTGCTGATAAGAAACAGTGGCTTTATCAAGGCTGGAACCGATTTTTTCTACATCTTCTAAGGTGCGAATAACTGCATCGTAAAGATTACCGCTTTGACGGGCAATTTCCAGCGCGTTACGGGTCTGATTTTCCTGGCGCCAGATGAAGGCGATTGTGCGCAGGGTTGCCAATAATGTACTTGGACTTACGATAACAATATGTTTCTCCAGAGCGTATGAATAGAGGGATTGATCATTCTGTGAAACCAGTGTAAAACTACCTTCAATTGGCATAAAGAGCATTACAAAATCAGGGGAATTGAGTTCCTTGAGATCATGATAATGTTTTTTGTGTAAGCCATCGATGTGAGATTTTACAGATGAGATCAATGCTTTAAGTTGTTGGTGCTGCTGTTCGTCTGATTCTGAAGCAATCAGTTTTTCATAACTGATAAGCGAGACTTTGGAATCGATGATCAGATGCTTATCCTCAGGTAACTTTACGATTACATCAGGTTGAAGACGTTTACCTTCATCTGTTGTAAAACTGCTTTGTGTTTCGTATTCGATATTCTTCTGCAAGCCGGATTCTTCCAGAATCCGTTCCAGAATAACTTCTCCCCAGTTACCTTGAATTTTTACATCACCTTTGAGGGCTTTGGTCAAATTATTAGCATCATCGCTAATCTGTTTATTAAGTTTTTCTAGATATTCGATCTGTTTAACCAGTGAAATATTGGATTTTAAACTCTCCTTATGGGTGGCATCAACTTTTTGTTCAAATTCCAGGATGCGCTGACGTAGTGGTTTTAACACATCATCGATATTTTGTTTATTCTCAGCAGTAAATTTCTTGCTCTTGTCTTCAAAGATACGATTCGCAAGATTCTCGAAAGCATCAGAGAATTTCTTCTGCATTTCTGCAAGTTCATTCTTTTGTTGATCCAATTTCTCCTGCAGATTATCTTTCAGGGATTTATTCTCTGTAAGTTGAATACTTAATAATTTGATCTCATTTTGTAGTTTATCATTCTGTTCTTCACTCTGCTTAAGGTTTTCTGAAATCACAGCAATGTTACCTTCTATGTGACTTTTTGCATCGGAAATTTCCAGGATCTTCTGCTGTAAAGTATTTATTTCTGCTGCGGATTTATCTTTACCAGAGATTGCTTTAATTATGATGTAACCTATTATTGCCAGTACAACAACCTGAATAATTATTGGTAGATAAAATTCCATAACTTCTCCTTATATAGATAAACCATTGGTTTAATGAACCTTTGGTTCAATGAACCATTGGTTCAATGAATCAGTGGTTCAATGAATCAATGGTTCAATGAATCAGCTGAATTAGTTAACCAGGTTCTAAAAGCTCCACGAATCAAATGAGACAATTTTCTCTTTAGAAAGTCGCTTATTACTTCCGGCAAAGAGGTGTAAAGCCTTGGTGTATAATTTTTCTTTATCAGCAGGATATCCAAAGGGACTAAGAGCCACCACTTTGATATGGTCAGGGATATCAAGGATTTGTCGAACTTTTTTCTCATCAAAGGCAGCCAGCCAGCAACTGCCAATACCATGGGAACGAGCCATCAGCATCATTTGATGAAAAGCAATGGTGGTATCAACCAGATAATAATCCATTCCATTCATAACACCGCTATGTTTTGGATCAGCGCAGGCTGCAACAATAAGAGGAGCTTTCTTAATAAAAAAATTCGCCTTTCCAACCAATCCGCTCTTATCAGCCAGTCGCTTTTTGGTTTCATCATCCTTAATTATGATAAATCGCCAGCACTGTCTGTTTTGAAAAGAGGGTGCTAATCGTGCTGCTTCTATCATATCCTGAATAACTGATTCAGGAATCATTTCCTCAGAAAAATCTCTGAGACTTTTCCGCCCAAAAATTAAATCATGTGCGTTCATCGTAGTTATCCAACCTTAAAGAGAGAGCCCAAAACCGAAATTAAGCACCGGATATTTACAAAGCGAATAATCGGCCCAGAAATTGGCAATAAGGAAGGTGTATTTGATGCCCAGCGTCATGCGATAATCATTATCACTTTCCAAATCAAAATCGATTGACTGGCTTGTATAGTCACCTTCCAAAGGATTGTAAATCAGTGTTTTATAATCAGCATTCATTTTAGTGTTTTCCCAGCCAAGGCCACCATAAAGAGTCCACATGAGTAGCTTTTTACTGGCATGAGCATTAAAAGCGATACTTTCGATATCAAGATTATCGGTGATTGTTGCTTTCTGATAAACACCCTGAATAGCGATATCGACAGGAAAGAGAGCTGTAAGATATTGATCGATACTATGTTTTAATCCAACACCGAAATAACCGATATCACCGGTGTCTTTAGAAATTTCCATAACCGGTAAATAGCGCAACATCAGCTCATTTCCACCGGGCAAACCCAGGTTGATCTGAGGAGTAAAATATGGGATAGCACTAATGTCTGCACCATTGGGTAGATCTTTATTTTCAAGATTATCAAAATCATCCAAATTCGCCAATTGAGGATTGATAGTAAAATCTGATCCATCTCCACCGAAAACAGTTGGGGCTTCTATGGTATGACCGCCATCTTCATCGGTGTAAAGATAATATTCCTGTCCATCATATTCTACGGTTGGACTTTCCATGGTAAAGGTCTTATCATCGTCTGGGACAAAGCACATCAACCCTTGAAAGCTAACACCGAATTTCAGAGGTCCCAAGACCTTAGCGCTGTTGTAATAACCGGTATTCATATTAGCGCCAAAACTGGTTACAAGTGGTTGCAGAAAACCTTTGGCATTATCTTCAGCATATTGGGTAAATTTCTTTTTAAGAGAATTTTCTGCCGACAAAGAGACAAAAATCAAACTTGAAACGATAAAAACTATTAATATTTTTTTCATAGGATCCTCCATAATTTCCGTAAAGCAATTACGAGAAAAATAATTGTCAATAAAAACAAATTGCTTTACAAAATAAAGGTGAGTAAAGATTGGTAATGACATTAGTTAAAGAGGTAGTAATGTTACAGAACAAAAAAATATTATTAGGTGTGACCGGTGGAATAGCAGCATATAAAGCTGTTGATTTAGCTAGCAGGTTAATAAAATCAGGAGCTCAGGTGAAGGTTATAATGACCCAGAATGCCTGTGAGTTTGTACAGCCGTTAACCTTTCGATCGATAACCCATGAATCAGTTGTAACCAAAGCTTTTGATGCTGATGCTGAGATCCGGCATATATCGCTGGCGGATTGGGCCGATTTGATAATTATTGCTCCTGCAACAGCTAATATTATTGGTAAGATTGCAGGTGGAATTGCGGATGATTTATTATCTACCGTTGTAATGGCTTCTACAGCGGCTAAATTGATTGTACCAGCCATGAATGTACACATGTATGAGAATCCAATTGTTCAAAATAATATTTCTAAACTAGCTGAGCTGGGGTATCGTTTTATGGAACCGGAAGTTGGTGTATTAGCTTGTGGTTACAAGGGTAAGGGTCGTTTCCCAGTTCCTGCAGAGATTGTTTATTATATCAAATCTATTCTGGAGTATAAACCTCTGAAAGAGAAGCTTAACGTACTTATTACAGCAGGATCCTGCAAAGAGAAAATCGATCCCATGCGTTTTATCAGTAATTATTCCAGTGGAAAAATGGGGCTTGCACTAGCCAGAGCTGCACATATCAGGGGATGTGATGTAACGTTGATTATGGGTAATACAACCGAGGAAATTCCAAAATATCTGAAGGTTATAAGAGCAGAATCTGCCGAGGATTTTCACAGAGAAACAATCAGGATATCCAAACAGTACGACATGATAATAATGGCAGCGGCAATCAGCGATTATCGACCCTCGATTATATCCAACGAAAAGATAAAGAAATCTGATGCCTTAACTCTTAATCTGGAACGAACCAGAGATGTCCTGTATGAGCTTGGCCAGGGAAAACCAGAGAATCAAATTCTGGTTGGATTTGCTGCAGAATCACAGGATCTAGTGAAGAATGCTAAAGCTAAATTGGAGAAAAAAAATCTTGATTTTATTGTTTCTAGTTCGTTGTATGTAGCAGGGAAAGAG
>CAYYLA010000222.1:0-5355 GCA_964441785.1 uncultured Candidatus Cloacimonadota bacterium
TGGTGGAGGTGGCGGGACTCGAACCCGCGTCCAAAGATAAGCCAAAAGCCAAATCTACATGCTTAGTTGTTTTTAATCTTACTCAAAGGCAGGAAAACAATCAAACCGACCAGAAAGCCAGCCTATAGAATTCGGATCACCTTATAGGCATCAATGATCTATAGTCGGAAAGTATGTCGTCCTTCTGTGCGCTAACCGACATCACACGCAGAGGACGTAGCTGACTATGCAGCTAATGCGAAATTATTATTTTCGTTTATTTTAAGATATCACCGTGATTAACGGGTAGGTAATCTCCCCGGCATGCATCGACAATCCTCTTTATCCCTGTCGAAACCAATTCACCCCCATAACCTATAAAGATCATTTGAAAATCATTAATTTTGTATCGTGTCAAATTAGATACAGGCTGTTTCCTGTCAAAAAAAATAACTGTTTAACAGGCTTTGCCCAACATTTTAACTAAGAAATTATTACTATTTCATTGAATTTTGATTTTTCATTACTGAATTAATAAGCATTTTTTCGCTGGATATTTTTTCCCTTGAGTTATCATCTGATAGAAATATATACCTGATCCAGTTTTACCGCCATTTTTATCTGATCCATTCCATTGAACACTTCTGCAACCGGCCTTTTCATCTTCTTTTACCAGGGTTATCACATGCTGACCTTTCACGTTAAATATTTCAATCTTCACATCCCCTGGTTCGCTTAGATTATACCAGAAGGAGGTGTTTGGATTAAAGGGATTGGGATAATTCCCAAGTAATTGGGTATGCAGAGGAACATCGTCATCTGCATCTGTTGATGTTACTTCGATATAATCAATTTTGACTTCCTCATCGGAATCAGATCCGTTTCCAGCTATCAGTTGAACAGAGTATGTACCAGCTTCTTCAAAAATAAACGTAGGATTTTGATCAAAGGAATCTATTTCGCCATCATTGTTGAAATCCCACTGCCAATAATTTGGATTACCCTCTGAATAATCAGAAAAATTTACCTCTAAGGGAGAAACTCCTGAGTAATTATCAGCCCCAAAATCAGTTTCAATCAAATTATCATAATCCAAGACAGAATTACATATCCTTACCTCATCAATATAGCCATCCAGATTTTCTCCAATATAAACATCATTACTACTTGTAGCAACAACTGTCCCCGGATCATAATTCAGGGAGTAATTAAAGACTACATCCAAATCCTCATCTCTTATTGTTAAGATAAGACAATTATCCGCAGAATTTTTAATAAATTCCACATGATACCATTGGTTAAGAGCAACAATTTCTGCCGGCGTAGAGATCTGATAACGGACGCCATTCTGATCATAAAATCGTGCCTCCATATGACCATCTGGAGCCTCTGTATGGATATTGTAATTAGATTCCCATCCGGTTGTTTTTTTGTTAATCAACACAGCATCATAGGCATTCAAATTAAACCACATGTCAATTGTCCAATCATCTAACAGGCTCAGATTTTCATTATGCTCGATTATGTGATAAGAAGACTCATCAAGGGATAAACATCTCCCCATCCATGGTACTCCATCATTATAGAAATCATAATTTCCGTTTATCGAGCCATCTTCTGATAACGAAGATTGATTTATCAGATCGTTCTCATAATGAAACATCATTATAGTATTTTCGTCACAGGTATATGGCCCTACATTGCAATCCGGTAATACGATACTGAAGGGATTTTCATTTATTCCAAAGACAGCTGGATTTGATGAATCGGATAATCTTAGCTGACATTGATCGGTTTCAACATTTGGTACAGACCACAGGTATGATCTTAACTCAGATCCAAGTGATTGTGCAACGGATATCCAGGTATTACCACAATCCAGTGAATAATCAAAATCAACTGATTCAACAGCAAAATTATTCCAGCTGATCGTTGCGGTACTTCCAGACACATAACATTCACCACCGCCAGGCAGCACAATATCCAGGCTCATTTGCTGATAAATAGTGAAGTTGGAAGAATTTTTCCGATACGTATTATCATTGCTGGTATCAGAAATTTTAATCACTGCTTCTTCAGAATTATATTCAGGAATCAACCAATCATAAGAGCCCAGTGATGCATTGATTTCATCAGATATAGTGTTCCAGGTAAAACCATTATCAAGGGAATATTCTATAGTGAGATTATCAATATTATCACAACTCCATTGTATTTGTTCTGTGTTTCCTGATTGCCATGATTCCCCACCATTAGGAGAAATCAATTGCAGCTCTGTGCTTTCAATCTCGAATTCCCGTACTACATTACTGATTCGTAACTCATCAATATAGCCATGGAAAAAATTGTCATACTGATTTTTTGATCCAATATATAGGGGATTATTACTGTGCTTAGGATCTTCTGCTACCTCATTGCAGTAAGGATTTACTTTATAATAGATCAGATTTCGATCCTCATCATGGATAACTATTTTGAGATTTTTAAGATCGGTATTCCTGATAAATGAAATATGATACCATTGCCCTTCTTCAATAGAATTTGTTTCTGAAATAATATTAGCTGGATTTCGTTCTATTTCTTGCTGAGGAGTAAAAGAACATTTCAAAGCATTTTGTTCACAATAATAAGGAGGTAATATTTCCATAGCATAATTTGATTCATTATCATTTACAAATTTATTCAACAATACAGACACACTTGTCCAACTTATCGGTTTAAACCACATCTCCAGTGTCCAATCATCTGCCAAATCTAAGTCATTATCATCATTAATGGTCAAATACGATTGATTGCTCTGAGGACTATTATCCAGATAAAGACACTGCCCAAGTCCCAGCTCATCATTATCCGCGAAGGATGTTACACCATTTGATACGCCATCATTAGTAAGATTTGATTGGTTATCCAAATTACCATCGAAATGCATCAGGACAACGGTATTATCATCTACATCATAGGGATCATTAAGGATCAACTTTTTATTATCATAATTTGGTTCCAGTCCAATTAAGGCAAAATTACTCAGAATATAATCACCTAAAGCGAATAATGGATAATAGGCATTGCCACCTCCTCCCCATCCCCAGTTAATATGATAAAAATCATCACCATAATAGCCATCACAGATAAAATAATGCCCATAAGTAATCCCATACTCCCACGGATCAACACTTCCTTCCGAAGCCCCCGAAAGCATTATTGGTCGACCATTATCAAGATCATTTCTGTATATCTCATGCCATTCTTCGTTGGTAAAATCATCCCTGTAAAGAACCTCACAGGTAGGTGAATACCCAAGATATTTTACAGTACCCTGAGAATAATCAGAGGTACCTGCTCCGCTTTCCCAAGCACCATCTACTAAGACAGCCGAATGAACCATCAAATTTGCAATATCTGCATATACAGGTTCAGGATCATCAAATGCTAAAAATGTTGGCATATTTGACCAATTATAATAGGTATTTTCAAAATCAGCTTCAGCTAAAAAATCAAATTCCTGATAATAATAACTATGATAACCATATCCATGCTCTGGATAACGCCAATATCGTAGAACTTGAGCCATTGCTGTTGGTCCGCAGCTTGTTTGATGATGGCCATTGAAAGAATCAGGTAACTCCGGATCATCATCTAAAGGACAGTAGGCATTGTATGGCCATAACTGATGCCATAAAACCGGTATAAGAGGTTCAACGGTTCTGACATCTCTGAGATCATGAAAATCACCATTGAGATAATTCTGCCAAACTCTCTGACACTCCCCGTCCGCTTCCACAGATCTTTGATTATCCAACATGTAGGCTTTTAATATCTCCTTTAAAAAAGCGGGTTCTTCAGATTCACGATAGTTCGATTCAAAAGAAAAACCCAGAATTGGTCTGTCATTCCGAGTGGATGTGACCATTAACCAACCTGATTCAAAGTTGAAAACATAAATTTCACTGCCATTATCATATTGCTTCGTAATAATATCAGTAATTGCATAATCCCTATTAAAGGTAGAAGACCAATTTTCAGCAAGAATTGTAGCTTCTTCCAATGCTATATCTAAAGCAAAAATTTTAAATGAACACAATAGTAATAAGCAAAATATCAACAATTTTTTCATGCTCCCTCCTGAGAACCAATTATTAGAATTTGATGATTAAACCTGATGATTAATTTCACAGTAAATTATAATTACATAAAAAAATGTTCTCTGTGCATATTTAGTCAATGAAATAATTTTTTGAATCGTCTTAATTTCAATAATTTTGATTGATCCATATTTTTTTTGCTTGTTATAAGATTATCAAACAAAGGGTCTGTACTCTTGATACAGACCCTTTGTTTTGGCACAACTACTTCATATTTCGAATAGCAGCCATCATGGCATCATGTCTGGCTTTTTGCATATTACCCATCATTTGATTATCAGAAACCGGAATCAGATAATAGAATTCCCAGGCATTGCCACCAGAGATCTGACTCTCTTGTCGACTTCTCATAAATCTGATATCATTATCATCACCATCTTTACCTAAAAACAGATCCCAGCCTGTTGAATAGGACTCAACATAATCTGCCAATAAGCCACCTGAACTCTCCTTTTCGGGGGTCAGGTAAACAACATTATCACCAATAAAGAGGAGGACTTCATCATCAACCTCCGGGATACTGAGATCTAAGATTGGTATTGAATCGTCGTCTGAATCTACATCTAGTACATTTATCTCATCTTTGGAAATCCGAGCAGAGAAATTGATTGGAGGAATATCTTCCTCGAAAATACCTGAAACTTCACCCACTCTTTTCACTCGATATTCTTTGCCTTCATTGCCGGGATCACCAACAGTGATATATTGGTAAAGGCTGCCATAATCAGGTAAATCATTTACGGAAGTTGACCTCTGCAATGCTATTACAGACATATTCTTTCTGATATTCCTACCTTTATAGCGATATTCCACTTCAGTTGGGATACTGTCATCATCACTATCTTCATCTAAATAATGAGACAACTCACTGATAATCTCCTGCTTATTCATAGCGAATTCTGCATCAAGAAGATCAGTTTCATTTTCTATTTCAGCCATCAAAATATTTCTATCCAGTATAAATGGTTTGATCTCCTCATTTACCGGCACTAATCTTACAGCAGGAGTCCATTGATCAATTGGTGAACCATTTTCATCAAATCCTCTCACAACAGTAACATGACCATACCACTCTTTATCGGGATTTCCCTGAGAGTCATTGGTTTTGTACTCAGTATGTCTTTCTGCTAATTCCTGTGAAGCAAATTTCCTCTTATTCCAAACACGTGCATATTGAACGATTGAATCAAGTATGATCTCTATATCAGCTTCAGAAGAACCTGTTTTCTGCATA
>CAYYLA010000223.1:0-5350 GCA_964441785.1 uncultured Candidatus Cloacimonadota bacterium
ATATCGTAAGTTGGGTTGTTGAAGCCTATGTCTGGGATACAAACAGCGTATGGAATCCTGACCTGGCATTTAGCGCAGTTGATGGATTTAATTGTCAACATGATGGACTTTATCCTGCAGAACCTGTATTTGTTCCTGAAGCTCCCCAAAATGTCAGTGCTTACCTTCATAGTTTTAATACCGTTGATCTGTCATGGGATGCACCCGCAAATGTAACACCAGAATTTTATCACCTCTATGTAAACGGTGTTTATGATATCCCCATGGGTAATGATGAATTTGAATACTCATACAGTGCATTAGATGAAGGTGAATATACCTTCGCTATTTCCGCAGTTTATGCTGATGAACAGGAATCTGAAATAATTAATTTTGACATAATAAATGTGGAATTTCCAGATGTTGAAAATCTGACCTATGAAGTAATTCCAACACCTCAGGTTAATCTTAACTGGGATTTTACAGGTTATACTTACGAAAGAGATCTGGTTGGATTCAAAATATTCCGCGATGGGTCTGAAATCTCACAAGTAAGTGATAATATGTTCACAGACACTGATGTAGATCTGGAAACATCATACCAGTACTACGTTGTTGCCTGCTTCAGTGGAAATTATTTATCCGAACCATCAAACACAGTAGATGTTTTTGTAACAGACAGTGACGATGATGCAGTGCCATCATTTGAAACAACTCTGAAAGGCAATTATCCTAACCCGTTTAATCCACAAACAGCTATTAGATTCAGTTTAAAAGAGGCTGGTGAGGTTAGTTTTAAGATATACGATATCCGTGGAAGTCTTAAAGAAACCTTAAATGCGGGAGATTTTGTTCAAGGTAATCACAGCATTAACTGGGATGCTTCAAGTCAGTCTAGTGGTATCTATCTGATAAAAATGGAAGTAAATGGTAAAACCATTAACCAATGTAAGGCAATTTTGATGAAATAGATTCAATTTAAAGCAAAAGGCTGCTTCTTTGGGGCAGCCTATTTTTCCTCAAACCCATCACAGAGATCAATGAATCCGTTCATAAACCCGAGTCCGGTTGTTTTGAACCTATTTTCATACATAAAGTCATATAAATAAGTTGATTATAAAATTTAAATAACCCGACTCGGGTTTTCAATATATCTAATTGTTCCTCCAAAATGCTTTGTTAAAATCGACAAAAAAAAGAGCAGCATAAATGCTGCTCTTTTTTTGGATTCTCAATATTTTTTCTATTGGTTTGAAGCTCCTGGAGTTGGTGAAGTAAAGAACTCCCAATTATCAGATCCATCAGGCGATCTACCTTCAGAAACATCATCCTGCTGTTCATCAAAGGTATATGAATCAATCACAGTTACTCCATCAGAATCAATAAGACCTATCTCTTCCCCATCGACATCCAATTTGAAATCAGCGTGAAGAACACCCTGTGCTATCTCTGTATCAGCCCAGATCAGAATAAACCCACCTGGAGGAATGGTTGTAGCAGAAGGATCATTGAATGGAACCTGCCACATGGTAAGATTTCCAAGATCATCAGTCATATACATTCCACTGATATCTGCAGCGATATTACCGGCATTGTATATCTCTATCCAATCATCATATTCACCATTCTCGTCCGCATAGGTGCTATCATTCCCGGCCAGGAACTCGTTAATCATCAAAATTGCTTCGGGAACCTCACCAGAACCGTTTTCAGTTCCGGGAGTAGCCATTGTGTCATATCCTTCACCGAAATATGCCCAGTTATCAGATCCATCAGGCATACGTCCCAGAGATATATCAGTTTCCTGATCATCAAACTCGTAGCTGTCTATCAAAGTTACCCCATCCGGTGCTGTTAAAGCAATAGCCTCACCAGAAGCACTTAATACGATGTCTACATGTAATACGCCCTGTTCCGGTTCTCTATCTGCCCATAAAATAAGATATTCACCCGGGTTTATGGTGGTTAACAGCGGATCTGTCTCAGGAATTTGCCAGGAATTTAATTCTTCCAAATCATCTGCTATAAAATAACCTCCTAGATCTCCCGGGATATTGCCCATATTGTAGATCTCTATCCAATCATCAGCATCACCATTATCATCTGTGCTGGTAAACTCATTATCTGCCATAAACTCATTGATAATAAATTCTGCTATAGGTAGATCACCTGAGCCATTCTCTGTTCCAGGTGTCGGCATCGATGTGAATCCTGCACCAAATGAACCCCAATTGTCCGATCCATCCGGTACACGTCCCCAGGATATATCAGCAACTTGTTGATCATAGGTAATAGCATCAATCTCAGTAACACCATCATCATCAATAATTGCTAATTCACCAGATTGATCGTCCAACATAAAGGATGCATGCAGATTACCTGCATTAATATTTGCATCACACCAGATAACCAGATAATCACCGGCATCAACAGTTGTTCCTCCTGATTTTGAATCGCTTATGTGCCACATGGTTGGATCATTTCTGTTATTGGTTAAATACATACCGGCAAGATCAACATCATCATCACCACCATTGTAGATCTCAATCCAATCTCCATGATTACCATCATCATCAATGGGGCCATACTGATTTGCTGACATTATCTCGTTAATGTAAAGTATCTTCTCTACATCTTCCGGACCAGAAGAGCTGTCACTACTACTACAGCCTGTAAAAAAAATCATAATTAAGGGTAAAATGATTAACATTTTTTTAAATCTCATTATTCCTCCAAATTTTTTATCCATCTCATATTTATGCTTATATTGCTAAAAAGAGTTTATTGGTAAAGTTTTTTTTGATCGAATTATATATTTTACAATAACTCATCATCATCCATGCTAGCGTCTAACGATGGGTATTCTTATATCAAAATTTTTATATTGTGCAATAAATAGTCCCGATAACACCACCAGAATCCCGATTATCTTGTTGGGTGGAAATGATTCTCCAAGTTTAAAATAAGCCACAACTGCTGTTACAACAGGAATCAGATTAGAGAAGAGATTGGTATTATTCAGACCTATCTTTCTAATAACTCTGGTAACGAGCAGAAAAGACAAGGTTGACCCAAAAATCGCCAGCTTGATTATGGCTGAAACCGTTACTGGATCTGGTCTTACAGAGAGAAGATGCTTTCCCTCAAATCCAATTAAAAATGGGAGAAAGTATAGTAATGCCAGTGAATTCTGCGTTAAGACTATGGAAAAACTGGAATATTTGTGAGCGAGAGGTTTCAGGGTAATACCATATCCAACAGCCGAAAACACAGCGAAAGCCATCAATAAAACGCCTTTCAGTGTTGTTGATCCAGAAACGCCATTGCTGACAAGCAAAATAACCCCAAGAAAAGAGATAATTAAACCCAGAATCTGGAAGAGATTAGTTTTTTCCTTCAGAAAATAATGTGAGAAAATTGGCGTTACCAGTGGAATCGTGGATACAATTATGGATCCTACAGTTGCGGAAACATAGGTCAATCCAAAACTCTCCCCCATAAAATAGCAAAAAGGTTCGAAGAAAGCCAGTAATGCTATTCGTCCAAAATCCTCCCTTTCGATATGCAGCTTTTTCTTTGAAAGTTTATGATAAGTTATCAGAAGAAGTGATGATATCAATAACCGGAGAAACACAACGCTGATAGGTTTGAATTGAGTAAAAGCAATCTTAAACCAGACAAAGCTATATCCCCAGAAAATCATGGGCAAAATAGCCAAAAGATATATTGAATAACCATTCTTCTTTAACATGAAGGTAGATTTGTGATATTGAATTTATTGTCAAGAAAGCAATGTGCACCGGATAATATTGAATAAAATAGTATAAACCCGAGTCGGGTTATTTTTAGACAAATCCCATAGATAAATACCCTTAGCGAAAGCTCTTGAGTAGATTCCCTTAACGTGAGTCGGGTTGTTTTTTAGTATTTTCTGAAGTTAATACCTTTAATAATAAGGTATTACAAAAAAATATTCAACCCGAGTCGGGTTGTTTTTTACTGCTTTTAAATGTTAAAGCTATTAATAATAATGTGTTACAAAAAAAAATTAAACGTGTGTCGGGCTGTTTTTGAGCCAATTTGACTGATAAAACTGCTCAGCGAAAGCTATATCTGGGATTTATCCAACCCGACTCGGGTTAAATAACATTTGTTGTTGCCATGTTTATCGTTTATTAAGTTTATGGATTTATGGAACATGAGAATTCATCTATTAAAATTGTAGTTCTCTCTGATACCCATCTGGGCTTCGATTACCCTGTGCGCCCCAGAATTAATCGTAGACGAAGAGGTTATGATTTCTTTAATAATTTTCAATACCTACTTGAGTTCGCCGTCCAAACTAACGCTGATTTAATTTTGCATTGCGGAGACTTCTTTTTCCGTAGCAAAATACCTCAACCCATCGTTGATAAAGCCTACAACATTCTTATGGATTTTGCCAAAAATAATATCCCCATTATGATAATTCCCGGTAATCATGAACGCTCACTACTACCTCAATCAATCCTCACTTCGCATCCAAACATTATTATCCATGATAAAGCCGGAATCTCTAACTTCAAATTAAAAGGTAAAAATATTCAGATTACAGGAATGCCATTTATTCGAACAAATAAAAACGGAGAATCCCTCGATCATCATTTCCAAAAGAGTTTAGAATCACTTCAGTCTGATATAGATTCCTCTGAAATCAAGCTATTGGCACTGCATCAGGCTATAGTAGGATCTAAAGTAGGTCCGGCAGATTATACCTTTCGAAAAGGATATGAAGTTCTATCAAAAGAAGCTATTCCACATCACTATGATGCTATTCTGTGCGGACATATTCATCGTCATCAAATCCTCTACAAAACATTGAACAATAGTAAGATTCCTATAATTTTCCCCGGATCAATTGAACGTACATCATTTGCCGAGAAAGATGAGCAAAAGGGGTTTATGCTACTAAACATTGATCAGAAAAACACGATAACATATCGATTTGAGCACCTTTATGCACGCCCTATGTTTGATATGAAGATTAATCCAATTTTCTACGATGAAAGAAGTTTTATAATCTGGATGACAAAGAAAATAAGTAAATACCCTGACGATGCAATTCTAAGAATTGATCCGGTACATCCTCGTCATTATCATTATATTACGGCTGAATTGTTGCGTTTGATCATCCCCGAAACCATGAACTGGTCGTTGAAGAGACGCAATCAATATCCATCTGTTTAAGCAAGACTATCACAATAATGCATTGCAAAAAGTAAATTAAGTATAGACAAAAAAAAGTATCTGGAAAATTTCAAATAGAAAAATCAAAGGAGTGTTATGGATTGGATATTTGGTTGTTTTTCAAAGAGAAATTGTATAGATAATT
>CAYYLA010000224.1:0-5346 GCA_964441785.1 uncultured Candidatus Cloacimonadota bacterium
TAATGTAGATGGTGAGAATTATTATTTAAGTGAAATTTCAGATCAATATGACAAAATCGTATTGCAGAAACTTGATGATGAAGGAAATAGATGTTTCGAAAATCCAGGTTTAGTTCTGATTGATTCTACTTCGGTCAAAAATCTAAACATGGTTTATGATCAGGATGAAAATATCTTTGCCTTAGCATGGAGATCCCCTGGTGGTTTAGATTATCAGATTCATTTCATGACTGTGAATTTAGAAGGTGAGATAATAAATGATGAGTTAGTTGTTTCCGACGAAGATTCTGTACCGATGGGAGCAACGGAGATTTATCCAATATCCAACGAAGAAAATGCATACCTTGTTTTATGGTTAGATTATTCTGATTTTGCGCATCCTACAATAAGATGTCAGAAAGTAGTAAATGGGATTATAGTCTGGCAGGATGGAAGTATTGATCTGGCTGAAGATTTATATGTAAATGATATAATTGGTATTACTGATAACTATCTGGTGGCTAGTGTCGGCAATTGGCCTGATTTCAGTTATATGATAAAAAAAATTGGAGCAGATGGTTTGGATGAATCATGGCCTTCGGAGGGAGTTGTAGTTGGTCATTTTTCATCAAACAATCAATTACTGGTAACAGAGGACCATGTGTTATTTCTAGAGGAATGGGATGTCGATGATGAAGAAGTTATTAATCTTCATAAAATCGATTTGTCCGGTAATATTTTAACTCCAGAAGCTGGAATACAATTGAGATCCAGTCAATCTTTTGAAGGATTATCTGCTGTTTATAATGATGCACTTTATGTCTTATATGAAGAATATAATGATGGATATGAATTGGTTATTCAGAAATATGATGATGAGTTTAATCCTCTCTGGACAGAGGATGGAATAGTGTTAGAACCAGGTTATATTGATAATTATGGTCCTTTATATAGCAGCATTAAGCTTTTTGATAATAATTTGCTGGTTAGTTGGATAGGTCCTGATGATTCTAATGAGGATACTGTAAAGACACAATTACTGTCGTCTGACGGAGATTTTCTGGTAACCGATCCTGAGATCTGGGTATGCTATATTGATGGATCTAAACGTGATCTTTCAACAAATGTATATGATAATCATGCTGTTTATTCATGGCTTGACTACAGAAGATCACTCGCTTACGAAGATAATAGTTCTTACTGCCTTTTTGCTCAACAACTTACTCTACCTGTTACCGAACAACACGATAATGATATACCAGTAATTTCTCTTTCTTTAAGTAATTATCCAAACCCCTTTAATCCTACGACTAAAATTGAATTTAATATAATTGAATCAGGAAAATTATCGCTTGAAATCTTTAATATTAGAGGTCAGAAAATTAAGACACTCATAGATAATGAATTCAAAGAAAAAGGTAATTACACTTTAACCTGGGAAGGAACTGACAATTATAATAGAGAGGTATCCTCGGGTATTTATATGTGTAAGATTGCAGGAGAAAAGCAAACTCTGACAAGAAAAATGATTTTGATGAAATAGGTTAGTCGATTGTAAAGTTTATTGATAAGGTGTATCCTGGAATTTAAAATTTATAAATATTGGATCATTCTGAATTCGTGGACTTATTGGATAAATTCAAATTAATTCCAGCTAATCAAATTATTCGATTTATATTTAAGATAAACATGATGTTTTTCTCAATAAAAAAGCCCCTTCGAAAAGGGGCTTAAATTTAGGCGAGATTAAGCATAAAATGCTCGATCTCTTGTTTTTGTATCGATAACACCTGCTGCTGGGTTTGTTCCTGTAAGGGCTGCAGCTATTATTGGCGTTTTAGCTGGAGTAGTCTGTTGTTTCGCTGTTGCTTTGAAGAATAAACTCAAATGAGATTCTTAAATTTAGCTTTGAAATAATTTTAATCTCGTTCAAAACAATGTTAATATCTCCATAAAATTCTATTTATCATATCCTAATCTAACCCCTGATAGATTCATATAAAAAATAAGTTGACACCAATCTACTGTTAAAACTTTCTGAACTCAAATAGTATAAGGAGTTCAAAAAAATGAAGGCTCATAATGAACTTATTCAGGAAAAAGTGTTGAAGAATGCTAAAGAGATGATTCTTGAATTTGGATTAAAAGGTGTTAATATGAATCGATTAGCCAGGAAAAGTGGTGTTGCGAAGGCAACCTTATACAAGATTATCGGTTCAAAGGAGGATCTTGTGTCCAAGGTTACTATTGACTTTTTTTCGGAAACCTTTGGCTATCTTTTTGATTCAATACTAAGCAAGGAGACATATCAAAATTTTAGTGGCAAAGATATTGAAGAGCTTGTATCGTTAGCAGTTGGTAAAATGAGAGTTATTCAAAAGCAGGTGTTTTTGGAATATCCAACTATAGAACAAGAGGTTATAAAATACATGGAGAACTATCGTTTACTGATCGAGAAGAAATTTGCAGGATTACAGGAGAAGGGGGAGATTACAAAAGAAATCTCACCTGCTAATGTTTATCGGTTTTTCAGAATGTTGTACATGCAGATGGTCATCAGTTCATATTCTGATGAGGAAGTAAAAAACCAATTGATAGAGATGTATTGTATCTTTTTCAGAGGTTTAAAAGTTTAACAGAAATTAGAACATTAATAAAGAAAAATTTGGGAGAAACGATGAAATTCAACATGAGATTAATAGCAATAATAGCTATAGCAGTATTGACCGGTTGCAGCAGTGATGCGATTAAAGATGAGATTATTAGACCAGTAAAAACAACAACAGTTTCGGTTAAATCAGCGGAGGATCATTGCAATTTTCCGGGGGAGATCAAGGCTGGTAAGGATGTAAAAATAGCATTCAGGGTTTCAGGTACAATAGAAGAATTAGATTATGAAGAGGGTTTATTTGTAAAAGAGGGTACCATTATTGCAAGGCTTGATGATCGTGATTATCAGCTTCAGGTAGATGCCACCAGAGCGAAATACAATGAAGTAAAAGCAGAAGTGGAGCGGATAGAAGAGTTATATGATCGCAACAGTGTATCACAATCGGATTATGATAAGGCGATCGCTGGTCGAGAAATAGCAAAGGCAAAATATCAGTCAGCTATAAATCAATTAGATGATACAATCTTAGAAGCGCCATTTGATGGATATGTTCAGAATATCTATTTTGATATCCATGAAACAGTTAGTAAAGGTTTACCAGTTATATCGATGGTTGAGACATCCAACCTGAAAGTAGAGGCTGATATTCCATCCAAGACATATCTGAAGGCTGAGGATTTCTCCTCCTATTATTGTATTCCCGAAGAGATTAATGATGTTAAGATACCATTAGAGTTAATCTCTATCAGACAGAAATCCAATATGAACGAGTTATATAAGATAATTTTATCACTTGATAATACACAGGGTTTGCGATTGGCACCAGGAATGGTTGTAGATGTGAATATCGTTATCCAAAGTGGGATTAATGATCAAATTGTTATTCCGGTAGAGGCTGTTTTCCATGAGAATAAAAAGGATTGGGTTTGGTTATATATGCCAGAGCAGAAGGTAAAAAAACAAGAGGTAACAACAGGGGAAATATCCGGTGATGGAACAATCGAGATAGTAACAGGATTACAAATGGGTGATGAGATTATTACAGCTGGAATACATTCCTTAAAAGAGGATCAGAAAGTTAAGCGAATAGAATCAACCTCAGCAGCCAATGTGGGGGGACTTTTATGAGGTTAACAGAGGTAGCATTTAAAAATAAAGCACTGCTCTATTTTTTGTTGTTAGTAATTGTTATCAGTGGGATCTGGTCTTTTGCGCGAATGAGCAAGCTGGAAGATCCTGAGATCAAAGTAAAGCAGGCTATGGTTATAACTATGTATCCCGGCGCATCTGCACACGAAGTAGAACTGGAAGTGACAGAGGTTTTGGAACGTGAGATCGAAGCTATGGGCGATATTGAGCAGGTTACATCGCGTTCTATGGCAAATTATTCGGAGATTACAATACGCCTCAATGCTGCAACAGCAGATGATATAATCGAACAAAAATGGGATCTGCTACGTCGAAAGGTAAATAATGCGAGATCACAACTGCCTAATGAAGCCTATGAACCGGTTGTTCTTGATGATTTTGGTGATGTTTATGGTATGTTCTATGCCTTAACCTCCGATGGGTATTCCTACGAAGAGATGAACAAGTATGCCAAGTTTATCAAAAACGAGATTCTGGCCATTGAAAATGTTCGTAAAGTCGAAATCTATGGGAATAGAAAATCAAATATAAATATCTATATATCACAGAATAAAATGGCAAGGCTTGGTGTACATCCTGCCGAGATATTGGCTACATTAAATAGTCAGAATCAAAAGGTATACCCCGGTAATTTTGATGCAACCCCGGAACGAATTCGTATCGCTGTAAACGACCAATTGAAATCCATTGCAGATTTTGAAGAGTTGATAATCCAGGGGCATGAGAATGATCAATTGAAACTCTGTGATATTGCTACAGTGAAAAAGGAACTAGAAACACCCTACAGCCAGATTATGCGACGTAATGGCAAACCTGCTCTGGGAATATCAATCTCAATGGAATCCGGTGGAAATATTGTAAAACTAGGTGAGGAAGTGGAGAAACGGTTGCAGGAATTACAGAACAGAATTCCCGCTGGTATAGAATTGGAGAAAATTTTCTTCCAACCGGAGAAGGTTGAGAATGCCATCAGCCAATTCCGCTGGAATCTTATCGAATCCGTGGCTATTGTTATCCTTGTATTAATGTTCACAATGGGAATCAGAAGTGGTGTTCTTATCGGGAGTGGTCTTATTCTGTCGATATTGGCTACTTTCCCTATCCTGATGATGTTTGGTGGAACGTTACAGCGGGTATCACTTGCTTCATTCATTGTGGCAATGGGTATGTTGGTTGATAACTCTATTGTTGTAGTGGATGGTATTCTGGTTGATCTACAGCATAAAATGGAAAGAAATAAAGCGCTGGTAAACACTGCTCAGAAGACAGCAATACCTCTTCTTGGCGCAACTCTGATGGCTATTTTTGCTTTCCTGCCAGTCTTTTTATCTCCTGATACAGCAGGTACATATACAAGAGATCTGTTCATCGTTTTGGCTGTATCATTATTATTCAGTTGGATTCTCTCGATAACTCAGGTTCCTGTGTTCTCTCAACGTTATCTCAAACTCAAATCCGATCAGGAAAATGCTGTTCCTCACAGTAAACCAATTCATAATATGTTCCGATCGTTACTACGCTGGTCCTTAAAGCATCGAACCCTAACTATATCATCGGCTGTGATCTTGCTTGTTTCATCGTTATTATTGTTCCCATATCTCAAACGT
>CAYYLA010000225.1:0-5336 GCA_964441785.1 uncultured Candidatus Cloacimonadota bacterium
ACTGTTTGATGAGCTTCACCACCGATATTTTCGAGGTTCAACCATAATTCTTCGATGTAAGCTTTAAAAGCAGCTCTAACATAAACATTAATTGTTACAGGTGCATCTTCACCTTCTGAGATATAGAAGTAAGTTCCTGTTTCATCAGTTGTTTGATCAAACATTGTATAAGGAACAGTAGCATCACCAGCTATAACTTCGATACCTTTAATTACAGGAACGATAGGACCGTCTTCTGTAATTTCAACAAATTTAGAAGCTGGGTTACCATAATAAGCGTTTCCAACAGCATCTTCTACTCTTACAAGGATTTCTTTCTGTGTAGCTTCTGGCAATGATCCTGATACAAGCATACTGTCAAGTAATGCAACCCAGGCACCACCAGGGATTACGTCTTCATCAAATGTGATATATTCTGCAGGAATTACAAAATTATCAACACTTTGAGGAATACCATCTTCTATCTGATATGTGATAAATTGCTCTAAACCTTCAACAAGTACGTAAGGTACTGCACCTTCTTCATAAAGGTGAATATTGTCGGTAAGAGTAATTTGTAACATTGCATTTTCATCTTCTGGAACTACATAACCTTCTTCGCCATAACCAAGAGTTTCACTCCAGATTTCAATGCCGTATTCAACGATTTCAGGAGCTTCGCCATCAACAACAGCAAAGTTTTCTGTTCTTGTTGTAATCCAGCCAGTTTCCTGAATACTTCCGTTTGCATAATTTATTCTAAGTTTTGCATATAACTGAGCTCCATCTTCATATTCAGGAGCAATTGTCATATTAACTGACGGTAATTCTTGAGCAAGATACCATACGCCAGGTTCTGTAACAGATTCAGAAAGACCAACCCACCAGTTACCTGCGAGAGCATCAGCTTCATCTGTATCAGCTACATAATTTTCTAACATACCTGTGAATACATCAACACCAATGATTTCAGTGCTTCTATCAACTTCAACAGGAACTTTTATACCGAATTTTGAATCTGCTTGTACATAAGGAGCTATTGAAGCATTTTCAGGTTCACCATCGATATATTTGTATATCATAAGATCTTCTGTTGCCAGATCTTGATATTCTGCATCAAATTTAAGTTTGATTAATGGAGTAGCTCCACCGTTATGACCTACTTTATCCCATACAGTACCTAACTGAATCATCACAGAATCACCATGAGCAAATCCTGCACCAACTGGTTCGATCTGCCAGTAGACTATGTAGATTGAGTCATCTGGGTTTGATGAGAAGGAGTTATATTCATACGTATACTCGTTACCATTATAGATTGCAAATGGCGTAATTACAACATCACCATTAACAGCAACTGGAGTTTCAATTCTCAATGGATCAACACCACCGATACTAGGCATCTCATCAGTAGGAGTCCAGTCTGTGGCAAGTGTAGCCATTACGAGAGTTGAATCAAAGAGGACATCATGATTCATATTATCATAAGGAACCTCTAAGGTATAAGTCATTGTTTCTCTATCCCAATTAGAATCACCCCAATTAAATGGGTAAACTCTAACTGTATCGCGATCTGCAACTCCACCTAAAGTTTCATCGAAAGCGTAATCACTCAGTGTCGAAATATAGATATCAAATGCTTCACCTGTTGTTTCATATGGAACCTCTGGCATTTCGTATAAATCTCTCAGCTGTTCATCTGTATAGAAATCACCATTCCATGATCCATAAGCAGGATCATTCATATCAACACGGATATATTTTGTAGGAAGAGGAAGTTGTACTCCAAAGAGATATGCTTTGATATCAATTGGAAGATTATAACCGTCCATTACGTTACCATCATTGATGTAACCCATATCATCAGGAATAATTAAACTCCAGATAGATTGAGCATCTGTAGTAATCTCTTCCCAGATAGCTCTTTGAGTATAGAAGGTAATATCAAATTCATGAGGAGTTCCCTCATTCAATGTTATAGTTTCAGTAATGTCAGTGATTACGTCATCAGGGTTAATCCAAGGATCAACAAAATCACCAACATAGTCGAAGTTTGCTATAACTGTTTCATTATCCAGCTGAGTAGGTGTAAAGAATGTCATTTCACCACGGATATTGTGTTCAGGAGCAAACCAACCACTTGGGTCTGTACCTGTATAAATACCCTGATCTCTTTCTTCTGTTTCAACAATACCATAGAGATCTTCTCTTGGATAATCAGCAACAACTACGTCATTTTGATAATCATCAGATCTCAGGTTGTACATACTGATAGCATATACATTGAATTCAGAAATAATGTATCCTAATTCAGGGAATTCAGGATAATTAAAATCAGGAGTAAATCTAAAGATAAATTGATTTGTATCTCTAGAAGGAATAATTTCTACAGGATCATTTGAATCAAACATTGGCATCACTGTAGCACCACCAACATATTCAAGATGAACTCTGTCTGCCCAAACATAATTTAAGTGATGATCATAACCCAGTTCCATATATTCTTCAGCAGTAACATATACATCAACGTGTGTAAGATCAAGGTCATCCGGAAGGATAACATTTGTCTCAACATCGTTAACATACCATTTTACATCATCGATAACTGGATTAGTATCAATAATTTCTGTTACTGTATTTTCATTAGCGATATAATCACTAGCATAAATAGAGATAATACCACTAGGATCAATAACAGAAGCGTTGAAATCTGTAGGCCAATCAAATGTCCAGGTTGCTGTTGTTCCATCATAAGTATCAGGAGCATTAACAGCTGCACCATTTAATCCGGTAAGATCAAGATTAATGGATTCTTCATCAACACCAGCACCAACATAGAGTCCTACGTCAGGATCTGTGATATCAGCAGTAAATACTACTGTACCAGTTGTATTTTCAGCTCTTGAAACATCAGGTGTTAATGTATATGTGATGTTTTCAATAGTAGGTTCTATGTTATCGATAACCATATCACCAGGAGTTGAAGTAACTTCATTCATATCCATATCATCATCATCGGCTTCTCCACCTTCATAATCATGATATGTCTGAATTGTAGCATATACATCATCACCATTTACAAGAGGATCAACACCATTATTAACATCAGTAAGGTAAATCACTTTTAATGTAGGATTAGGGGTTACTTCTCTTTCACCTTCTTCAACTTCAGGAATAAAGGTAGGTAATCCGGCTACATTTTCTATAACAAGCCATTGGTCTGCATCATAATCTGTTCTAACAGGACCATAGCTGAAGTCTGTATTAAGTTTAACTCTAACTGAATCGATTCTCTCGATGTCTGTGAGTTCAACAACGATTCCCATATCTTGACCATCCTGCATTCTATTTCTTGCAGGAGGAGTCAATGTTGGGAAGGTAGCATTAAATAATTCGTAGTAAGTAATGCTAGGTTCAGCTCCAACATCCCAGAGCTGTACATCTTGACCCATATTGGCAACATTATCATAAGCTTGAGCTGTAAATTCAACTGTGTGAACATCAGCATCAGGAGCTACAACAACTGTCCAATCATAGATTTCTGTTTCGCGGGTATTTTCTTCGATCAACACATTATCAATATATGTGTTAGAAGAACCCCAATCAGAGGTAGCTTCAATTTTCACATGAGTTACATTTGAACCTAAGGAATGATTATAAGCTAACCAACCGTCAGATCCATAGGTGTCAAATTGATCTAACATTGTATAGATAATACCATCAGCTGATGTGTAAATTGTTAAGTATGCTGGATTATATGAGCTATCGTCATTCCACCACATAAAGCTTAACACATTACCCGCTGTAACTCGTGTTGAAGGAATTGGGATAATCATTGATCCAGTGGCTCCAGTTAAGTAACTATAATTGTTGAACATAGCTACATAAGTACCTTCGAAAGCACTACCAGGAGCCATTTCCCAGCCTGTAGCTACACCATCACTCTGTACCCAAGCACTTGATCCCTCTAGGGTCCAACCAGCTGGTGGGAAAGTACCTTCAAATCCTTCTTCTACAAGTGGACCTGCAGGAGCACTACCGCCACGATAGATCGTAACATTGTCAGTATCATCGCAGAAGAGAGTATCGCTTCCAGCCCAGATTCCTGAACCTTCGTCTGTTACTTCAAGTTGTACAAGGTAGGTTGTACCTTCATTGATATCAATATCTCTTGTACTTGGAATTTCTACAGGATCAAGGATAGTAACCATTGGATCTACAATATCAACGACTATAGGTAATTCCATATGATCGTTAAAATAGTGACCTTCGTCAGGTGTTGTAAATTCTAGTGCAAAATCGAAAGGTACATATATTGTATCACCATCGGTAAAATTGGTAGCAATGTTATCAAACGGAATATCTTCCCAGATTACATCGTATCTACCTAAACCTGCATTTATAGTATCAATAATTGCTGAATTTTCGTATCCAACAGCTATTCCTAATTGTGAGAAGTCAGCATCAATAATAGAGGAAATATCTCTATCACCAACTTCAAGTGACATATAATCAAGATCAAATATTCTTAAGGTAATATCAAATGTTCCATTGTCACTGATATAGCCTTGTGATATAATATTACCATTGTATAACATTTTACCATAAGAATTTTCATGCCAATATTGAGCATTTCTTATATAAGGTTTTTGAGAAAGAATCATAAATCTGGCATAAGCCTCAGAAGAGTCCCAACGATAGGCATCAGCACCGGCATTATAAGGAGGTGTTGTATCATATGGATACGCCGGATCGTTTTCATGTTCAGGATTACCAGCTTCATCATCAGGAGCTACAAATACAAGAACTCCGTCTAAATATTCTGAATATGCCGGAATATTTTCAAGAGAAATATCAAAGGTAAAGTAAGTATAACCTGTAATTCCATCTTTAGTAATTTCCAGTGACAGTTAATACATCAACCTGAACCGGTCCCCCAATGTGACCTAGATCAAGTGCTGAACCTTCTTCGTTAACAACAAATACATCCCACCCTGTTGTAGGAAGTGGTTCATCGACCATAAGGTTAGCAGTTAATGTTGGGTTAGCAGATGAAACTGAAAGATCTTTGTCATAAATATGACCTGCATAATCAGCATCACCTTCCCAGTTTATGAGAGGATCACCTGTTTCTGTTAAGATAGTTGGGTTAGTATTATCAACCCAGATGCCATCTGTATAGAGTGTTTCGCTAAGGCCTGGAGGATCTATATAACCAGGATCATCATAACCATCAGCTACACACCAGAATTTAAGAGTAAGGCTATCTGTTAACTCTGCACCAACAAGTGGTTCTAAGGTAGGATCATTCTGTAAACCATAGAAGTTCCATGTTCCTAAATCATAGTAATCAAAAC
>CAYYLA010000226.1:0-5302 GCA_964441785.1 uncultured Candidatus Cloacimonadota bacterium
CCGCCGAGTATGACTCGGTCGCCATTGAATTCGCAGGCGAGGTGGCCGCCGCGCTTGCTCGCCTGGAGGGCATGCACTGAAACAGGGAGCATCTTTCTTGAATTAGTTGGAGAAGAAGATAAATTAGACGAACTGAATAGAAAGCTCAATCTTCTTGATGGTGTAAGTGCAAAATTGATTAATATGACAGTAGATTAAACCGTTTTGAATAAAAAAAAAGAGCACCAAAGTATCATTTGGTGCTCTTTTCTGAATTTATTGCATTGCTTCCCATTGTTCTTTCGAGGTTGGAGGAACAATCTCTCCAGCAATAATTTTGGCTTCTAATCCTTTAACTTCATCCAAAATTGCTTGAGGTACATGTTTTGAAGAAGTAGGAGCAATTCCAACACCACCTTCTTTGAGACCATAAACCACATTTGTTCCACCTGGATAGGTATCATCCTTTAAGGTTTTAGTTAAATTATAGATAGCGTTATCAACACGTTTCATAGCTGAAGTAATAACATTATCAGGTGCAAGACTATTTTGATCTTTATCAACACCAATAGCATATTTATTCTGTTCCTTAGCTGCTTCAATAACACCATCACCAACACCACCAGCTGCATGATAAACTATGTCAGCTCCATTTTTGTACATCTGATTAGCAATAGCTTTACCTTTTGCTGCATCTGTAAAAGAATCTGCATACTGAACCTGAATTTCACAATCAGGATTTGCTTCTTTTACACCAGCCAGGAAACCATAATGGAATTTATGAATAACAAAGAAATCCATTCCACCAACAAAACCAACATTATTTGTTTTTGTCATCTTACCTGCAATATAACCAACCAAGAATGATGGTTCCTGCTCTTTAAATTGAACCCCAACCAGATTAGGAGTTGGCTCTCCAAAGAAACAGTCTATACCAGCATATTTTTGCTCTGGATTTAACTTAGCCAATTCATCAAGTGTATCCGCCATTTTGAACCCGATACCCCAGATAAGGTCATTACCTGCATCAAGTAATGTTTCCATATTTGGTTTGTAATCAGCATCCTGATTTGATTCAAGATAACTTGCTTTGATACCTAATTCTGCTTGAGCTTTTTGTAATCCTTCCCAGGCAGATTGATTAAATGATTGATCATTAACCCCACCAACATCTGTAACCATGGCTACCTTAATACCAGCTTCTTTCTCTTTTTTTGTACAACTTGTAATTGAGAACACAAGAACAACCAATAAGACAAAAACAAGAATTTTTCTAAATAACATTTCTCCTCCTCCTGTATTTATAAAATACCCAAATTTATAAATCATTAATCTTTACACTATATGTCAATTTATTTTAAATCACTATTTTTGATAAGGAACCCCATCAGCAGCCGGAGCAACAGATTTTCCAATAAAACCAATAAGAATTATCATCGTCAGAACATATGGTATCATGCTTAACAATTGTGATGATATATTAAAATCAAACTGCCCAAGGAAAACTGTTATTCCCTGAGCTCCGCCAAAAATCAGGCAGGCAAGTAATGCACCCTGAGGTTTCCATTTACCAAAAATCATTGCGGCCAGAGCAATAAAACCGTGACCAGAAATCAACGTAGGCCTGAAATTAGATACAATTGCCAAGCTCATAGCTGCGCCACCAAAGCCAGATAGAACACCTGATGCTATTACAGCCATATATCGTATCTTATGAACATTAACTCCTAGGGTATCGGCAGCTGTTGGATGCTCGCCTACCGCTCTTATTCTCAATCCTAGTTTTGTTTTATAAAGCACATACCAAATCACCAAAACTAATAACAGGGCAATATAAACGGTTGCATATCGATTACCCAGAAATAGATTCATAAAGTTCATAAACTTCAATTTGATTCCATTGTAACCGAGTTCAATAAGCTTATCTTGATTTGGAAAAACAGTATTAAGTACTCGAGGCATTTTATTATCCAAATCGATTGAAAGAGTCATAGTTGCACCATTAAAAAACATCCTACTTAAAAATAGTGCAATACCGGGACCTAAGAAGTTAATAGCAATCCCCGATACAATTTGATCTGCTCCAAAGGTAACACTGGCTACAGCATGAAGCAGTCCAAAGACCCCACCTGCAACTCCTGCAGCAATAAATGCTAACCATGGGTTACCACTGTAATAACCCACAGTTGCTCCGATAAATGCGCCCACAACCATCATTCCTTCAAGTCCAATATTTATTACACCTGAATTTTCTGAGATAACACCACCCAATGCAGTGAAGATAAGAGGAGTTGAATACATCAACGTTGTTCCAAGAATTAATGCTATATTATCAAACATTTCCTACTCCTTTTCCTCTTTTATTTTCAGAATTAACCTGATTAATTGCGGAATTGCAATAAAGAAAACAATGACCCCAATTACAATATTAATGATCTCGGAAGGAGCTCCCATTGCGGGTTGCATCTTAGGCCCCCCATAGTCTAAGGCACCAAAGAGTAGTCCCGAAAAAACACAGCCTGCGGGAGTACTATTACCAATCAGAGAGACAGCGATACCATCAAAGCCATATCCTTCCATTGCCGCCAATAACGAAACATTATGTGATACCCCCATAACCTGCATAGCACCTGCAAGACCAGATAACGCTCCAGCAATTGTCATGGATATAACCATATTTTTCTTTACATTTATCCCACCATATTCTGCAGCATTAAAATTATAGCCTACTGCTCTCAGACGATATCCAAGAGTGGTATGCTTTAGAATAAACCAGATTAATACAGCTACTGCAATTGCTATAAAAATACCCCAATTCATAGGTGTTTTGAAAAGATCTCTCCAGAATGGATGCTCTGTTAACCAACGTATCCCCTCTTCAGAACGTTTCCATTTATCCAAAAAACGAATACTGGCTGTCGGTTGGATACTATAGGAAACCTCTCCACCCGGTTTCTGAAAACCAGGAGTATAGATAAGAAAATTTTGCAGATAAAGAGCAACCCAATTGAGCATAATCGTAGAAATAACCTCATTAACGCCAAATCTCGCTTTAAAAAAACCTGCTAAGCCCCCATAAAGACCGGATGCTATCAGAGCGCAAATAATCACGAAGGGGATATGTAAAATTGTTGGGAGATGAACGAAATATCCTGCAGCTACTGCAACTGTAGAACCTACGATAAATTGACCCTCAGCTCCAATATTAAATAATCCGGTTCTAAAAGCAAAAGCTATGGATAAACCTGTTAAAATCAAAGGTGTAGAACGGATTATAACGTAGGAAAGATACTTAGGTTTTCCAAAAATCCCCTGAATCATGACTCCATATGCTGCTATGGGATTGTAACCAGCAATAAGCAAAATTATCGCACCTATCAACAAACCAAGGCCAATTGAGATCATAGTGAAGAGAAAAACGTTATTAGAAAATAGTTTTAAGAATTTCTTTATCATGCTGATTTCCCCCCTGCCATCATTAATCCAAGGGATTCCATATCCGCATCCTTTGCATCCATTACTCCCACAATCTTCCCTTCATAGATAACTGCAATTCTATCCGATACATTCATAACCTCATCCAACTCTAAAGAGACCAATAATACGGCCTTATTAGCATCCCTCTGTTTAACTAATGATTCATGTACAAACTCAATTGCTCCTACATCCAAACCTCGTGTGGGTTGAGCTGCTATTAAAAGATCAGGGTTATTGGTTACTTCTCTTGCAATGATGACCTTCTGCTGATTTCCCCCTGATAACTTTCCTGCTTTTTTGCTTTGATCTATGGGGCGTACATCGAATTTCTTTATTAACTCCATTGCAAATTGAGAAATCTTATCGTGCTGTAACACTCCTTTTTTCGCAAAAGGTGGTTTATAATGATTCTCTAAGATCATATTTTCAGCTACCGAGAATTCTAAAACTAACCCCCTTGTCTGCCGGTCCTGTGGAATATTGGATACTTTGGAGTTGATAATCGCTCCTGGGGTTTCATTGGTTAAATCCTTGCCATTAACTTGAACCGAACCCGATTCAACCTTCCTCAAACCAGTTATCGCTTCCAGAAATTGACTTTGCCCATTTCCATCGATACCGGCAATCCCTAGAATCTCACCCCGTTTTACCTCAAGAGATAAACCATTTACAGCTACAATTCCTCGATTATCTTTAACTACAAGATCATTAACCTTTAATACAATCTCTCCGGGCTCACGCTCTTCTTTATCCACAACAAAGCTTACCTTACGTCCAACCATCTTAGCTGCCAGTTCTTCTTCACTTGTTATACTTACATCAACAGTATCAATAAATTTTCCACGCCTAATAATGGTACAGCGATCTGCCATCTCTTTTAACTCTTTTAATTTGTGACTGATCAAGATAATTGATTTACCCTCTTGAGTAAGATTGTGAACTATTTTTCCAAGTTCATGAATTTCCTGAGGTGTTAAAACTGCGGTAGGCTCATCAAGGATAAGGATATCAGCTCCTCGATATAGAGCTTTCAAAATTTCAACCCTTTGCTGCATCCCAACTGTTATATCCTCAATCTTTGCTTTCGGATTTACCTTTAAACCATAACGTCGAGATAATTCTTCTACCTCTTTTATCGCTTCACTAAGTTTCAATCTGCCAAATCGATTTGTCTTTTCCATCCCGAGGATAATGTTCTCTGTCACTGTAAAAGGCTTAACCAACATAAAATGCTGATGCACCATACCAATTCGGTTCTCAATGGCAATGTTGGGATTCTTAATCTCAACCTCTTTTCCATGCACGAAAATCCTGCCACTGGTTGGAGTATACAGTCCATAAAGAATGTTCATTAAAGTTGATTTACCCGCCCCATTCTCTCCAAGAAGAGCATGAACTTCACCTTTAAATACCGTCAGATCAATATTGTCATTTGCCACAAAATCACCAAATTTTTTGATGATATTTTTCATTTCAACAACTGATTCCATTGTATTATCACTCTCTTTTTAGCAAGATTTTGAATCCAAAATTAATTTTTGACAATGTATACCTTTTCGATGAAGGAAAAAAAAGAGCAGAATTACTCTGCTCTTTTTTTATAATATTTAAATCATTTTAGAATCTGCGATGCAATCCAATCCAAGGTGAAATTGCATCGTGTGTGTCCATATCAGTGTATAAGAAATTATTGTGGAACTTTATGCTTGTAGAAAGAGACCATTTCTTATAATTCCAGAAGAAGCCATTAAACATCTGCCATTCTGTTGCAACATGAGCACCAATTACTTCCATCGTTGGATCAAGATACTTATTAATATCTCCCTGGTCTTCTGAATATTTATTT
>CAYYLA010000227.1:0-1011 GCA_964441785.1 uncultured Candidatus Cloacimonadota bacterium
CATTTTTTCTCTTCATAGAAGAGATGGGTTTTCCGGTAGATATAATGTGAACCATCCGGGTTAACTAACATGGAGGAATTATAGAAAACATCACCGGATTTCTCGCTGAATCCGACTACAAAACTGCAATCCATTTTCTTAGACAAACTGGAGAACATTTCACCGGTTGGACCGTGTATCCCGTTTTCACTGACTAAATTAACCTCCTCACGTGATGTGAAAAGGTAACCTGAAGTAGCCAGTTCAGGGAATATTATCAAATCTGCTTCTATATTATGTAACATTGATTTCATCGTTTCAAGGTTCTTATTGATATCCAATAGTTTTGGCTCAAATTGACAAACGCCTACTGTGTAATCCATTTTCTTTCTCCCAGATTAATTTGACTATCAGAAAATAAAATCATTCAATTTAACGTCAAGATTTTCACTTGGTAATTTTCTAAATGGAAATAATTTTCTGGACAACAAAAATGGCGTGTTATTGTTTATGCATGAAAGATAAAAATAGAATCAAATTCTCCCGAATTTATAAACGCTGGGACGTATTACTTCTTTTTTCAATCCTTTTGGGATTGTTTGTGCATTTTCTTTCATCATCATTATTCATGCAGGACGTAGAGTTAAAATTAACGGATTATCGATTTCGTTTATCTCCACATCAAGCACAAGCTGATACAAATGTAGTAATAGTAGCTATTGATGATGGAAGTCTGGATTATTTCCGCAATAATGGAGTATCTTATCCCTGGCCCAGGAGTTTTTATCGACATGTAGTTGAATATTTAACTGCAAGTGGAGCGAAGGCAATCATGTTTGATATCCAATTCTATGAGCCTGATCTTGATAGGGAGGAGACCTCTGCTGCAGAAACTGATCAGGAATTTGCCGATGCTGTAGGTTCTAGTAAACAGGTTTGTCTGGCAGCTCATCTCTATGATGAAGAACTTGAGGATGAAGAATCTGATGACGAAGAAGACTTTGAGAATTGCTTTTCTCTTAAAAAGTTTAC
>CAYYLA010000227.1:1021-5289 GCA_964441785.1 uncultured Candidatus Cloacimonadota bacterium
GATTTAGGTAAGTTTTCTATCATTGATATAGAATTAAATGAGAAAGTTGAAGAGAAATATAGAGGAATACGCGTTCCCATAAAACAACTGCTGGATGCGACGTCGTCTCTGGGTGTAATAACGGTAGAGCCAGACATGGATGGGACTATCCGTCGTATACCCATGTTGTATAAATACAGGGATTATTATCTACCGCAAATGTCCCTTGCTGCACTTATGATGGGTAAAAGTGAAGAAACAATCATGCAGTTTAATCCGCGTCAGTTTGTGTACAACAGCAATAGAATACCATTGGATAATAAAGATAATTATTTTCCTAACTGGTATGGCAAAGACGCTTTTAAAAGCTATCCTTTCCAGGCTGTTATAAATTCTGCTTCACAGGTTTTTTACGGTAAAGAGCCACTTATCCCATTATCTGCTTTTAAGGATAAATACGTCATTATTGGAGCTACAGCTTCAGGTGTAAATGATCTACGGTCAACACCAATTGACCCGATACTCCCCGGTCTTGAGATTTGGGCTACAATTCTCAGTAATTTCCTTCAGGAAGATTATGTGCAGGATACTTCAGGTTGGATAGATCTGATTATCCTGATAATTATCATCTGGTTCGTAATGTTGACAGTTGTTGGATTTAATACCACAAGAAGTAATATTTTACTTATTCTGATGCTGATTTTCATCACTGCGATAAATTTCTTTCTCTGGGATTTCTATAGAATTCTGGTAAACTATAGTGAACATTTTGTGGGCTTTGTTGTGAGTTATCTATTTATAATAACCACAAGCTATCTGTCAGAAGGTAGAGCCAGACGTGAAATCAGGCAGATATTCACTCGATATCTACATCCTGATGTTGTACGACAACTGGAAGAAAATCCCGAACAGGTGATTCTGGGAGGGAAAGAGATAAATGCTACAGTTATGTATACTGATATTTACAATTTTACCTCACTTTCGGAGATGAAAAATCCAGCTGAATTGGTGGATGATCTTAACACCTATTTCCAGAAGCTTACAACCATAATTTTGAATAAAGAAGGAATGCTGGATAAATATACCGGAGATGGGATTATGGCTCTTTTTGGAGCTCCCATAACCAGAAAAGATCATGCGTTGATTGCTTGTGATGCTGCCCATACTCATGCCCAATATCGCAAGGAATTGCTTGAGAAAGTATCTCTTGAACCAGCTGAACGACTGCACACTTTAACCAGAATTGGGATAAACTCGGGACCGATAGTTGCGGGTAATATTGGTAGTTCGCAGCGTATGGATTATACGGCAATCGGTGATTCTGTTAATCTGGCCGCTCGATTGGAAGGGGTTAATAAAATATATAAAACAAATATCCTGATTTCAGAAGATACATTTCGGCTGGTTAAGGATAATTATCTTTGCCGCGAGATAGATTATCTTCGCGTTAAAGGTAAAACAAAACCAACCAGGATTTATGAGTTGGTTGATGAGAAAAAAAGTAAGCTGAAACCAGCCTGGATTCTTGATTATGAATTTGCTTTATCACTTTATAGAAAAGGAGAATAGGAAAAAGCTATGGATATTTTCGAAAAACTATCCTATCATCCTGTAAATGATGGACCAAGCCAGGTTATGCTCGAACGTTGTAAATACTTGATCCAAAGCAATCCCGAAAATTGGAATGGGATTTTAACCCTGGAGGTTAAGTGAAAAAAGCTGTTCTATCACTACTGTTGATTTGTCTTTTCGTAATGTTGTTTGCGGAACAGATGGAAGTAAAAAGAGATAGAGCTCTACTGAGAAATGGACCCGGGATGTTTTTCGAGATTATGGCTGAATTGCCTCAGGGAACTCAATTTAATACATTAGCAGAACTGGATAGATGGTTTGAAATTGAAGTAGATTCTCTTAGAGGCTATGTCTCACAAAAAGTTATTGTAGGTAGAAATAAATCCTCTTATGATCCTTTTAAACAGATGAGTGAGACAACCGCTTCCATTGTTGTAAGTAAGCATGGAATGTCTGCAGGTATCAAAGGCTTTGCCGATAAATATGTTACAAAGTATGGTTTTGATGATCATTTTATCGACCTTTATCAAGATTTCTCAATTGATAAAAAGGCTTATAAACAGTTCAGAAAGGATACCTATCGTAATAAAAGTCGACGCTATTACCGACGATTTATTGATCTCCCTCAAATACCAGCCAAGGATTTCTATGATTATGAAGAGGAAGGTCTGGGTTTGGCAATTGCCGCTTCAATTGCTGTTAATTACGGGATATACAATAACCCGGGATTGACGGAATATGTCAATATGGTTGGATATCTCTTGGTAGAAGCATCCGATGTCTATGATATGCAATTTCGCTTTTTTATCCTGGATACTGATAATGCCAATGCTTTTGCCTGTCCCGGTGGCATAATTTTCATAACCAGAGGTATGTTAGATTTGATCAAAACAGAGGCTGAACTGGCTGTGATTCTGGCGCATGAAATAGGACATGTAGCCCATCGCCACGCGCTTATCGAGTTGGGTGAAAGAGAAACATGGGTGAAATCTGATAATGCCTTTGCCGAGTTGGACGCAGAGCTGGAGGACGTCGGATATGAGCAACCAGATGAAATCTCCGAAACTGAAAATGAACTTGATGAGATTGCTTTCCAAAGTTATGAGAGAGTTATAGAAGGGCGCTTGGATAAATATGAGAAAGAGGCAGATTTTTATGCCTTGAAATTAGCTGCAAAAACCGGATATAAGAGCTGGCAGATTATTAATATACTCAATAGATTGGATAAAACAAATTCGGAATCGGGCAATCAACACTATACTCAGGATCAAATCGCAATACGTCTTCAGGATCTCTGGAAAGCAGTGGAAAGAATGAAATTTCCCGATTATCTGTTTGATAACAAAGATAGATGGGAGTTGTCTAACTAGTTGTCAGTAACAAATATATTGTCACTTTGATAGAATTAAAAATTTAATATTTTCTGGCATACCCTTAATGTATGGATGTTATGATTATAATGACAACGTGAGAAAAATGTTGATTAACGTTAGTTAATGATATGTTTTGCAATGTATTAGCGCCATATTGTTGGTGTAAAATTTTTTGTTGGAATATTAAAATTATGAAACTATCCTGAAATGATTTGTTTGGAATTATTTCTGCGTTGCTTTGTCTCATCCGACTTCGTCATAATCAGCTTGACGAGGTTGTTACATGGATAAAAAAGTGATTTAATTAGATATAAGGGGAGACGAATGAAGAAGAATTTAATTCTTTTTGCAGTATCGATGGCATTTCTGGCCGTAATTGTCAGTTGTACCGATGGTGTTCAGAAGATGTTTCAATACGAAAATCCGGTAAGAATCGAATACTCCAAATGTACAGGATGCCAGGAGTGTGTGGAGGAGTTTCAATGTCCGCAAGATGCTATCAAAAAGGATCCAGCTACAGGATATTTAACAAATTATATTGATACGGAGAAATGTATTCAGTGTATGAAGTGTATTAATCATTTCAATTGCCCTGATAACGCAATAACCATTGTTGTAGATCAGGTTGGACCTGCAGATATAGAGGATTTTTCTGTAATCTCTGATACACTTGGTACCATAGCAATAACCTTTACTGCGCCGGGGGATGATAATTTTGATGGGCTTGTTTACCGCTATGAGTTGAATTTGAGTGATTCTGATGGAAATCCGATAGGTTATGATTTTGAATTCCCATTTTTACAACCCGGTGGTGAGCAGGAACAATGGATTATTACAGATCTTGAGCCGGAGCAGATAGTTACAGTTTCGCTTCAGGCTTTTGATGAGATGGATTTGACATCTGCTATCGTTAATGCTGATGTTGTTGTAATGGGTTTGGATATTGATGATGTCTCACCTGAACAGATAACAGATCTTACTGCAGTTTCTGGTGAAAATGAGATTATGTTAACGTGGACAGCTCCCGGGGATGATGGAGATGAAGGGACTGCCTCTGGGTATGCTGTTAAATATTGGATAGAGACAATCACCGATGAAAACTGGCAATCTGCTTATGTTTATGAGAATGATATTTTACCTCAGAGTTCCGGAATTCAGGAAGAATTACTGGTTCATGATATAGAAACGGGTGTTAACTATTTCTGGTCAGTTCGAGCTTTTGATGAAGAGAACAATCTCGGTTCTGCATCCAATAATGCAGAAGCGATGATTACGGGTGAGGTAACTGCACCTGATCCAATAACAGATCTCGAGATAACCAATACCTCAATTAATGCTATCCAA
>CAYYLA010000228.1:0-5283 GCA_964441785.1 uncultured Candidatus Cloacimonadota bacterium
ATCCTACGGGATAGTGTAAATTCTAAGGAAGCAAACCGATAGGGATTATTGGAAAACCGGTAATCCTCCCAATACGGAAAGAGGTTATAATTTGGTAGATAATTTTCTTTCCGTGAGAAACCGCACAAAGAAGAAAATTATTTTACCTTTCTAATTGAATTCCAATAAGGAGGTAATTTAATGAGTAAAAACAAAATTCTGTTGATCCAACCCGAGTATTGTGTAAGTTGTAGATCCTGCGAATTAGCATGTTCTTTGAAACACGGTAATTTCTTTAGTCCCACTAAATCCTGTATATCGGTTTTAACATCGCCCTTAAAATTTTCTGTTCCATTAACCTGTCTTCAATGTGATGATCCAGCCTGTGCCAACGTCTGCGTAACAGAAGCATTAGTTAAGAATCCTCAAACTGGTGTTATCGAGTATCATGCAGATAAATGTATTGGCTGTCGTCTTTGTGTTTCGGCTTGTCCATTTGGTAACATTTCTTATAATAAAGATAGCAGTAAAATTATCAAATGTGACACCTGTGAAGGTGATCCTGAGTGTGCAAAATTCTGTCCCACAGATGCCATTTCATGGGTAACAGAAGATATTGAAACCTTAACCAGGAAGAAGGTAATGACCGACAAATTCCAACAGATATTCACTAAGGAGGCTTAACGATGTATGCTTGGACAGGAAAAATATTAAGAGTGGATCTTGCTGCCGGAACTATCAAGAAAGAGAAGTTGAATAAACAGTGGGCAGAAGATTACATTGGCGGTCGTGGCCTAGGAGTGAAATATCTTTCAGAAGAGATGTCGCCTACAGTTGATCCATTATCAGCAGAGAACAAACTCATCATAGCAACTGGACCGCTTACTGGTTGTCTGGGAGCATCAACAGGCCGCTACGAAGTGGTGTCTAAATCTGTATTAACAGGGACAATTGGCGGATCAAATTCCGGTGGATTTTTTGGACCTGAGTTAAAATATGCTGGGTATGATATGGTAATTTTTGAGAATAAATCTAAGAAGCCGGTATATCTATCAATCGATGATGATGAAGTCGAATTGCGTGATGCAAAGCATCTTTGGGGTAAAAATGTCTCTGAGACAACTGATATATTAGTAAATGAGACATCTCCCCGTGCTTGTGTTTTATGTATTGGACGCGCAGGTGAGAACCTGGTTAAATTTGCCTGCATAATGAACGATAAAGATCGTGCTGCCGGTAGAGGAGGCATGGGTTGCATCATGGGATCCAAGAACCTGAAAGCAATCACTGTAACAGGGACACAGCCGGTAATCCCTGCAGATCCCGAAGCAGCACGTCAGGCTGCTCTTGATGTTCGTAAAACACTAAGTGCACATCCAGTTGGAGGATCAGCGCTGGGAGCGTTAGGTACAGAGGTTCTGGTAAATATTATTAATAGTGTGGGTGGATTACCAACAAACAATTTCCAGGAAGCTTATTTCCCTAACGCAGACAAAATCGGTGGTGAAGCATTAGCGGAAAATCAATTAATCAGAAAAAAATCCTGTTTCTCCTGCACAATATCCTGCGGACGTGTAACAGAAGTAAAAGATCCGCGCTATAAATGTTTTGGTGAAGGACCTGAATATGAATCAGCCTGGGCCTTTGGAGCACAGTGTGGAATTGACAATCTTGATGCCATTATAAAAGCAAATATGCTGTGTAATGATTATGGTATCGACACCATCACAATGGGATCAACCATAGGTTGTGCTATGGAGTTATATGAGTTGGGATTGATAGATCAGAAGAAGGTTGGATTTGAACTTGATTTTGGTAATGATGAAGCTATGGTAAAATTAACGGAAATAACTGGTGAACATACCGGATTTGGCAAAGAACTTGCCGAAGGTTCCTGGCGCATGGCATCAAAATATGGAAAACCGGAATTATCCATGACTGTAAAAAAACAGGAAATTCCAGCTTATGATCCACGCAGCATCCAGGGTATTGGTTTGAATTATGCCACAGCCAATTGTGGAGCAGCACACGTTCGTGGGTATACAATATCTCCTGAAGTTCTGGGTGTACCAGAAAAAATCGACCAGCATTCTATCGAAGGCAAAGAAGCCTGGGTAAAAGGATTTCAGGATCTTACCGCTGCAATTGACTCTTCTGGAGTTTGTCTCTTCACAACATTTGGTCTAGGAGCTCCGGATATCGCAATCCAATTAGCGACCAATACAGGTATAGATTACACAGCTGATTCTATTGTCGAAATCGGAGAACGAATTTATAATCTTGAACGATTATTTAATCTCAAAGCTGGTTTTACCAAAGCCGATGATAATCTTCCTGCAAGATTAATAAAGGATCCGATACCTGCTGGACCGTCAAAAGGTAGGGTAAGTAGATTAAATGAGATGCTTCCTCTTTATTACAAAGCCCGTGGCTGGGATGAAGCAGGTGTTCCAACAAAAGAGAAATTATCTCAACTTAGATTAAGCTAAAACAAATAAAAACATGAGGGTTTCAATAAAAGAAACCCTCTTTATTTCAACAAAAGGATTTCCTATGGAAGAGATATTAAATAGATATAATTCGAAAGCAGATGCTATTCAGATTCTTCAAGATGTTCAAAAAAAATTTGGATATATCTCGAAACTAAATCTTAAAGCTATCAGTGAAAAAATCAAGGTTCCCTATTCACATCTCTATTCAATCGCAACATTTTACAAATCCTTCTCTCTACAGAAAAGAGGACGTTACATAATCAGAATTTGTGACGGAACAGCATGTCATATAAAAGGTTCTGCAGGATTATTAGAGGAGATAAGAGAATATCTTGGAATTGGTATTGGAGAAACAACCGAGGATGGATTATTTAACTTAGAGACCGTAGCCTGCATGGGTGTTTGTGCGTTAGCACCGGTAATGGTTATTGGTGAACATTATTATGGTAATCTAAATCGAGCCCAACTTAAAGATATACTCAATCAATATCAACAGGAGGTAACCCAATGAAAACCATCTACATCTGTCTTGAAACTGGTTGTGTAGCCAAGGGTAGTCAAAAGGTTTACGAAAAATTGAAAGCGATCGCATCAGATCAAAACATCCAAGTAAAGATAAAACCAACTGGATGCCAGGGCTTGTGCCAGGAGGGACCTCTCGTACATATTGAACCCGACAACATATCCTATACGAAAGTAAAACCGGATGATGCAATGGATATCATAAATCAAACCATAATCGAAGGCAAACCGGTTGAACGATTATTGCATTTCGAATCCTCTGCAGGCAAGAAATTAGAGAGCAAGAATGAGTGGGATTTTTACAGAAAGCAACATCGACTTGTATTAAAAGAAATAGGGAATGTAGATAAACATTCTATGGACGATTATATTGAGATCGGAGGTTACACAGCCCTCTCCAGAGCGCTTACAATGAAACCTCAACAGATATTGGATGAGATCAAGATATCCGGATTACGAGGTCGTGGTGGAGGTGGATTTTCCACAGGAAGAAAATGGTCTTCAGTTGCAAAAACCGATATCTATCCAAAATACATAATCTGTAATGGTGATGAAGGTGATCCCGGTGCTTTTATGGATCGCTCCATTATGGAAGGTCTTCCCCATCTTGTATTAGAAGGGATGATAATTGGTGCTTACGCTGTTGGTGCAAAAGAAGGGTATATCTACGTGCGCGAAGAGTATCCAACCGCAGTTGAGAACCTTCTTATGGCTATTGAAGCAGCTAAAAAAAATGGGTTTCTGGGAACGAATATTTTGAAGTCCGGTTTTGATCTTGATATTCATATCAAAAAGGGAGCTGGTGCATTTGTCTGTGGAGAATCATCCGCTCTGATGCGTAGTGTAGAAGGTAAAATCGGAGAACCCACTGAGAAATATATCCATGCTTCCGAAAAAGGACTTTTTGACAAACCCACAGTGTTGAACAATGTAGAGACCTATGCCAATATCCCCTGGATAATAAATAATGGATCTTCTAAATACAAGAAACTGGGTACAGAAAAATCACCTGGTACAAAAGTTTTCTCCCTGGTTGGAAAGGTTAAAGATACAGGTTTGATTGAGGTTGAGATGGGAACAACCCTGCGTGAAATCATTTATGATATTGGTGGTGGCATCAAAGACAACCGACCCCTTAAAGCTGTTCAAACCGGTGGCCCTTCGGGTGGCTGTATAAAGGCTGAAAACATAGACACACCAATTGATTTCGATTCGCTCTCTGCCTTAGGTTCCATCATGGGATCAGGTGGTAGGATCGTTATGGATGATACAACCTGTATGGTAGAGATTGCTCGGTATTTTATTGCATTTCTAATGGAAGAATCCTGTGGCAAATGCACACCCTGCCGTGAAGGACTGATTCAGGTAAATCGTATCCTCGAGAAAATAACCTGTGGTAATGGTAAACTGGACGATATATCTACCTTGCGTATGTTGTGTGATTACATTAAGGACAGCGCCCTCTGTGGATTAGGTAAATCAGCTGTTAATCCAGTATTATCAACCCTTGATAATTTTGAAGATGAATACGTAGAACATATAGTTAATAAACGATGTCGAGCAGGTGTTTGCAAGAATTTAACCACCTTCGTTATAGACAATTCTATCTGCAGAAAATGCGGATTATGTATGAAAAAATGTCCTGTACATGCTATCAAATTTGAAGATGATACATATAAAATAGACTCAGATATATGCACACGATGCGGAATCTGTCGCGATATTTGTCCAACCAATGCTATCAAAGCTTAGGAAGTAAAAAATGAAAGAACAAATAGAAATCTATATAAATGATAAACTATATCACGTTGAAAAGGATACAATACTATTGGAAATATGTCGAAGCAACGATATATATATTCCTACTTTATGCTATTTCCCAGGAGAAAAACCCTTCGCTGGATGTAGATTATGCCTGGTTGAAATTAGAGAGGGTGATTGGTATAAACTGGTTGCATCATGCGAATATCCCGTCAGAAAAACTCAACATTTTTATACTGATAGCCAACGAGTAAGAAATTCTCGTCGAATCTCAGCAGAACTGTTATTAGCCAGAGTACCATCAGCTAAACAACTGTTGGAAGATATAATAAAACAACCATTGGAATCGATATTCCCGGCTGTCAAATCAGAAAATGATAAATGTCTGCTCTGTGGTCTGTGCTATCGTGCCTGTGAGAAATTTGGTCCGGCAGCTATCAGCAGTACTGGCCGTGATGCTTTAAAAATGGTCAATACACCTTACAGTGAAGCAAATGTGGATTGTGTGGCCTGTGGAATATGTGCATCC
>CAYYLA010000229.1:0-5268 GCA_964441785.1 uncultured Candidatus Cloacimonadota bacterium
TTTGAGTTAAATGTTGCCGAGATTGCAGATAGAATATTGGAAATTTACCCATCTCTTGAGTCTGCGAATGTTTTTATTTTTTTTACAAATGAATATGATAATATGACCCAGATTATTTGACACTATCAAATGGTGTGTTTTTGATTTTATAATATACTGTAATATAAGCAATTAAATTAAACATTTTTATTCAGTTAACAACTGAGCCTTTTCGCCTGAAAATATTAGTCTTATTAATCAAAGAAAAAGAGATTTGTATCAATACTTTTTAAGTTTTCGAAGTCCATTATTCATTGTTCAATTTATAATGATCCATAATGCTTTTTAACAAAGATGTTCCTAAACGCTTCAGCACTAAACTTCTAAACTCCTAAACTTAGTCGAAAAGACACTTTTCCAGGATGGGCCATTACCATCTCCATTTTTCTTTTATACGCCAGAGACGTAAAAGCCTTTAATCTTTAATCTTAATAAACGATCTTTATACTTAAATGTAATAAAATAGATTTCTCCACTACGTCCAAGAAGCGGAACTCCGGTCGAAATGACAATGCTTTATTCTTACACCTTACACCTTATTCCTTATTCCTTATTCCTTATTCCTTATACCCTATACCCCAATCCGCGATCATCAGTAAAATCCGTGTTATCAGTGTTCTATTATAATTTCAAGGATTGTAGCCAAGGAGCCTTCCTACTGTGAGTGTTGTTCATACTTCGATAAATCTGCTTTTGCAAAGCAGACACTCAGTATGACAGGTCAACTATCAACTATTCTTTAGCTTTGCGGAGATTAGTGCCTTAGTGTCTTCGTGGCAATCCTTTAGTCTACCGCCTGTCCGCCGTATCGGGCAATTGCCCGAGAAGGTGGATCAACCGTTAACGCTTTTCCTTGACTCATATAAAATGACTATAATTTTAGAATAAAATAGAGAGGTAGGAGATATGCAATATAGAGAATTTGGAAAAACCGGACGCAAATTATCTGTACTTGGTTTTGGAGCAATGCGTTTACCAATAATCGATAATGATCTGGCAAAAATAGATGAAGAGATGGCAACCAGAATGATAAGAACTGCTATTGATAATGGTGTAAACTATGTCGATACAGCCTGGCCCTATCACCGTGAACAGAGTGAAAGATTTGTTGGACGTGTTCTGGCAGATGGTTATCGCAAAAAGGTTAACCTGGCAACAAAACTTCCTGCCTGGTTAATCGAAAAACCTGAAGATTTTGATTTCTATCTAAATGAACAACTTAAACGTCTTAACACCGATAAAATTGATTTCTATCTTCTCCATACACTTAATAAAAAATCATGGGCAAAAATCAGAGATCTGGGTGTTTTACAATGGTGTGAAGAGAAGAAGAAAGAGGGTAAAATTGATTGTATCGGATTCTCTTTTCATGATGATTATCCTGTATTCCAGGAGATTGTAGATGCCTATGATAAATGGGATTTCTGCCAGATTCAATACAACTATATGGATACAAAATTCCAGGCAGGATTACGAGGAATGAAGTATGCTCATAATAAAGGTTTAGGAATAATAATTATGGAGCCACTTCGAGGTGGACAGCTGGCTAAAGAACAACCACCCATGATAAAACAAATCTGGGATAAATTCTCGAGAAAAATGTCCCCGGTAGAAGGTGCATTACATTGGCTCTGGAATCAACCTGAGGTTGGTATTTTATTGAGTGGGATGAGTACAATGGAGCAGGTTGAGCAGAACATAAAATATGCATCCGAAGCAAAGATTGGATATTTTACAGACAGTGAATTGGAAATATTCAAAGAGGTAGAAGCAGCATTTCTTAAAATTCGGCCAATCCCCTGTACCGGTTGTGGATATTGTATCCCCTGTCCACATGGAGTAGATATACCAAAGGTCTTCTGGATTTATAATATGACAAAGATGTTTGATGATCAAAAACGGGGACAGCTATATTACTCGATGCAGAAGGAAGAGACCCGTGCAGACAGATGCGTGGAATGTGGTGAGTGTGAAGATAAATGTCCACAGCAGATAGCTATTATAAAGGGGTTGAAAGAAGCCCATTCAGCATTGAAGAAAGATTAAGGAGAAGGAAATGATGAAATATATTGGAATCTTATTGTGCTGTATGTTATTACTCAGTTGTTCGTCGGGAGAGAAATTGGATTTATCAATCTATGAGAAATTTGTTATCAATAACAAAACCTTATCCGATAGTAATGCAGAAGACCTCGTAGATGTGTTCGGCGAGCTGGAGGTCACCTCCCAGAAGATCACCGATGATCCGTCCTTTGTTATCCATGCCTATCCCGATGCTGATGGCCAGGATTATGATCTCTATTCTGTATTTCTACCCATAAAGCGGGTATTTCCGGGTGATCATTTTGAAGCATGGGCTAATAATTACAAAGGTAAACAAAGCAAGTGCTTTATATTGGATGATTTTGCTATTGAAGTAATAGAAAAATATAAATAAGGAGTCAATATGGCCAACAATAGAAGTGGTGCATATATTGCCGGTATCATTCTGATTATCCTGGGTATCTGGTTGATCATTGGATTACCATTTACATTTGTAAATGTGAAAATCTTTCATCTGGTGTTAGGTGCTCTTTTTCTGGCTGCATATTTTCACAAAAAGGCCTACGGCTTCTTAATTCCCGGATGCATTCTCTTAGGATTAAGTATTGGAGGGACACCCTCGTCCTATTTTGGATATCGATTTGTGAACACTATTTATCTGGGATTAGGCTTTATCATGATCTATGTAATTGATCGAATTTACCGTGGTAAAACCCACTGGTGGCCGCTTATTCCCGGTGGAATCATAATATTTACTTCCATTAGAGGATCCTGGGATCTGGTTAAATCCGGCTGGCCAATTCTACTTATTTTACTTGGATTATATATAATTTACAACTCTGCTAAACAAAAGGATAAAGGCGAATAATGAAGAAAATAACGTGTATTGCAATCATTTGCTTATGTGCAATATGTTCTCAGGCAATATTATTAAAAGAGGTTTATGATAACGCTACCGCTCAGGAAGGGTTTGATAAATATCTAATCCTGGAAACAGGACAAACATATACCGGTGGATTATATATTGGCAAAGTTCTTGGATATCTCTCTAATGAACTGGATGGTCCAGAAGGAATCGATGTTTTTATCGAAGGAAATGGTGCTATCATCGACTTACAGGGTCAGGAAATTTGCATCTCCTACGTCAATAACCAAATGTCCATAACTGACTGTATTATTATCAATGGCAATGTACGTTATCGAGGCATTGATTCCTCCATCTACACCGTCCAGCCGGTTGGTACTGTATCCAATGTTACATTTTACAAACCACAGGATTATGGCGTGCGCATAACAGGATGCGGTGAAGGTATAACAATCACCAATAATATCATTGTTGATGCTGTGAATACGGGTAACGACTTCAACTATATCACCGGAGAAACAGCACCTTTTCTGATAACAGGTTCCAGTGTATCAATGAGTCTTTTTGGTGGGATATACGGTATCCCCGTAATTACCGGGAACTGGAGTTATCATAGTGATCCAGTTGTAAATGCAGATTCACTGATGCATTTCAGTGCGTTGTGAGAGTACGCCTGAACTGCTCCGCAGGTGGTCAGTTTGGCCTTTTCAGTTAATACAACCGGCATCGATCCTCAGTTATCTGATCCAGAGAATGGAGATTACTCTCTTCTTCCAGGATCCCCGGCTGCAGGCTTCGGATGCCAGACATTTCCAGAAGGACGCGTTATAGAGATAACCGATACTGAATATAATCAAATAATTACCAAAACATCGCGAGAAGTACAAGAAGCAGGTGGAACTATCACGTTGGATACAATCTGGGATGCCGACACTGTGCGTGTTATCGACAATATTCATATTGATACCGATGCAACACTGACAATAGCAGCAGGAACCAAGGTTGAATTTCAGGGATATTACAACATAGATGTTAAAGGCAGGATAATCGCTAATGGACTTCCCGATCAGCCTATAGAATTCACCTATTTCGATCCCCATGATTTTGCCTTTGATAACTCACCTTTTGGATGTTGGGGCGGATTTATCTATAATGATACCCCGGCGGCTAACCGATCGGAATTTTCTTATTGCACCTTCAATTATGCAAAAGGGTTGGATGAGAACATGTTTGGCAGTATTTTCAATCTTTATAACTTCTCAAATCTGCAGGTAGAAAACTCTGTTTTTCAGTATAATTTAGCTGAGTATGGTGGTGTTTTTGGATTGAATTATTTCTCTAATCCACAATTAATCAGTAACCTGTTCATCAACAACAACGCTTTAACAGGCGGATCAGTTTTTTATATCACCTATTCACACCCCGTAATTGCCAATAATACCATCATCCAGAATAATGTCATCAACGACGATATAACCTATCCTACTGCAGCGATAGAGACCTATATGTCCAAACCAAAACTCTTTAACAATATTCTCTGGGATAATTGGACGAATTTTTACACCAATCATCAATTATTCAATTGTAAGCCTTATTATGTATTTCATAACCTTATCTTGGATGGGTATGATGGTGTGAATAATTTAGATTCGGATCCACTTTTTGAAACCATTAACAGTGGGACATTATCAGGTCAATCACCCTGCATAGATGCAGGAACTTTTGAGCAATATGGGATAACCTTCCCTGATTATGATTTACTGGGTAATGCCAGAGTCTACGGCAGCCAGATTGATCTGGGAGCCTTCGAATATTCACAGGAAACATCTGTTGATGAGCATGAGGCCCCTGTAATTTCCTCCAGCATTTCCTGTTATCCAAACCCCTTTGTAACCCAACATCACAGAGGCGATATCACAATAATTCTTAATGACGACTCTGACAGTTTCGCAACCATCTGTATCTATGATTTGCGGGGTCGCAAAATCAGAGATATCACTATAGCTGAAACAAACAGAGCTAACACATATAAATGGTCAGTCGAGGAAAGCGGCAAGATCCAAACTGGAATATACCTGATAAAGGCAACAACAAGCAAAAACAACAGTTATGCAAGCAAGATTTTGATCCTGCATTAGATGGAGGAAGGTTGATTTATAAGCGTAAAATTTATGGGTTTCAGTGTGATATTTATGGTCACCTGAATAATGGAAATTATCTGCAATTATATGAAGAAGCTCGTGCGGAGACATTGAGCAGTATTGATTTTCCTATTGAGCTGTTACTGGAGATGAACATCCAGATTTTTGTGAAGAGAATCG
>CAYYLA010000230.1:0-5264 GCA_964441785.1 uncultured Candidatus Cloacimonadota bacterium
ATCGCAATCCCCCTTCTACATGAGCAACAGGTATATGCAATTACTTAGCTGCCAGAGCACCAGCAATGGTAGAATTCGTATCACCATAAACAACAACAACATCCGGTCTCTCTTTCATAATTATCTCTTCTATTCCGGCAAGCATCCTACCAGTCATTGCACCATGATTAAGACTATTAATATCCAAGTTGTAGTCAGGTTCAGGGATATCCATCTGTTCAAAAAAAATTGAGCTCATATTAGCATCAAAATGTTGCCCTGTATGGACAATCACCTCTTCGATATCATCTCTGTTTCTAATAAACCTGGATAGTGTTGCTGCTTTGATAAATTGTGGTCTGGCACCAATCACAGTTAGTATTTTCATAATCTTCCCTTAATTAATGAACATCCAACTCTGCTCTCCGATGATGGTTTTTCACATACCAATTGATGGTCTCAGCCATTTCATCTTCTATAGAGTGATTTTGGACATATCCGTCTTCACGAATCTTATCGGAGTAATATTCGGTAGATGTTGCAAACTTTCTCATCCTATCTGAATTTATAGGTATATCTCTCTTCAATACCTTTGCCAGAAGATCGAAAACCTTACCAATGCCCACAGCTAAGGATAGAGGAACAACAATGGATGGCATGGAGAAGCCTTTATGTGAAGCTATAATGCTCATCAATTTTTTAACAGTAATATATGGCTTATCCAAGGTATTATAGATTTGTATACCTGGTTTTAATCTATCAAAACACCAGTAGGTCATATCAATGAGATTCTCTAACGAAACCATAGATTTTATATGAGAACCGTCACCGATAGTAACCCAGAATCTTCTGTGTTGCATTGCTATTAAATTATACATATTAGCAAAGTTATTGGGTCCGTAAATGATAGAAGGTCGAAGGAAAAATACCTCCAATTCAGGTTCAGCAGCAACAAATTTTTCAATTATTTTTTCACCAGCAAGCTTACTTGCACCATACTCATTATCCGGTAATAATGGACCTGATTCATCACAGGGAACTGCCTCATGTCCGTAACAAGATACGGTGCTATAATAGATAATCTTCTTAATGTTTTTCTCTTGTGCGTATTGCATAACAACGTCAGTACCATACTCGTTATTGGAATAGTATTCATCTGTTGAAATGCCAAAATCGTGCTTGGATGCAGCGCAATGTATAATCATATCAAACTTCTGATCATCAAATTGATTGAAGTCTTCCCTATTTCTAATATCACCAAATCTATTGTTTTGATGAATGTCTCGTAAACAATGTTTCGAATTATCAATACCCCAAACGGTATGTCCTTTCTCTTCGAGATAAAACATTAAACGTGATCCGACAAAGCCGGTTGAGCCTGTTATTAAGATGTTCATTTTGTATCCTTTTTGATTAATAGAGATTGATACAAATCATCAATTTTTTGAATCATATCATTAATATCAAAATCTGGAAGAATATTTTCAAAACCATATTTCCCATACTCTAGTCGTTTATCTTGATTTTCAATTAAATGTGTGATTCGGTCTGATAAACCACTAATATCTTTGGGTTCTAATAAGAATCCATTTTTACCATCAATAATTGCTTCAGGCGCTCCATTTACATTGGTTGCTACAATAGGTAATTTAGCAGCCATTGCCTGAGAGAACACACGAGGTAATCCTTCCCATAATGATGTCAAAATAAAAATATCAAAGAGATTCATAAAATTATTTACATCTGTTCTAATACCTGTTAAGATAATTTTATCTTTCAAACCCAAGGATTCGATTTTGTGTTCAACTTCATTTCTTAATGGGCCATCACCTACAAAAATGAACTTAACCTTATCGAATTTATCACAAACAGCTTTTGCAACACTAACAAAATCCTGTGGAGCTTTCTGTGTATCCATACGCGAGACTGTTCCAACAATTATCTCATTCTCTTTAATTCCAAATTCATTACGAAGTTCGGGATTGCTTTTACTAATTGCTGTGTATTTATCAATCTCTATTGAACTGTGGATTTTAACATATTTTTCTTTTGTTGAAATTTTTTCATCCAGTCCCTTTATGATATCAAATTCTGTTACAGCAATTAATTTATCAGTAAATTTCTCTACAAACCTCTCCAATGAGACATATAATGACTTAACTTTAGAACTCATTCTGTCATTGAAGCTCCATCCATGAATAGAGTGCACAATATATGCTACACCTGCGATTTTTGCAGCTATCCTATGTAGTATACCTGCCTTAGAACTATGGGTATGAATGATATCAACTCCATTTTTCCTAAGATATCTAATCATCTCAAACAGGTGCAGAATATCTTTTATTGGTGATATTTCTCTCACCAATGTGTTGGAATAATGGATGTCAATCTTTTGGCCCAGAAATTCTTCCACATCCATCTTATCATCGCATTTAGCTCCGCATAAAACACTCACATCATATATCTCTGGGTTTAATAGCTTTGCTGAAAGTAGAGTATTTTCAGATGCTCCACCAACACCAATTTTTGTTATTGTGTGCAATACTTTAATTTTCTTCATTTCTTCCTGCTATCTGATTATATATTTTTAATGTTTCCTTAGCATTCTTTTCCCAACTGAAACATTCTAGATTCTTTATAGCCAACTCTTTAAACTCTCCTAGCAATTTATCACTGCTTATCATCTGAATCAATTTATCAGCTATATCCTTAACATTAAAAGGATCAAAATAGAGTGCTCCATCATTACATACTTCAGGTATTGATGATCTGTTGCTTACAACAGAAGGTTTTCCTAAACAAGCAGCTTCTAAAGGTGGGAACCCAAATCCTTCATAATAGGAGGGGAATACAAAAAATTTGCAATATTTATAGGCATCAATAAGATCTTGATCTGAGACAAAATCAAGATACCTAACAGATTCCGCTTTATCAATCAAACTAATTGTGTCATTGAAACGGTAATTTTTCTTTCCGATTATTACTAGTTGAATATCTTGGTTTATCTTTTTAACCTCATTAAAAGCTTTGATCAACCTATTGTAATTCTTCCGCGGTTCTAAATGACCAACTGTTAGTATATATTTATTCTCGATTAAATTATGTCGCTCAAGAAAATCCGATTTACCATCTTGTAAATTAAATTTATCTCTGTTAACAGCTTCATGAATAACAGTAATCTTACCTTTATTAATACCAAAAGCATTTATTAACTCTTCTTTTGTAAAGTTAGATATTGATATAATATGATCACAAGTTTTGACGGACCGTTTTACTTTAAACTTCAAGTATAGTCTTCGTAATAATGGATAGCTGTAAGGGAACCTGATAAATCTTAAATCATGAACTGTAATAACTTTTTTGCAGCTAATACTTCCGGGAATATGGAAAAAAGGTGAATGAAATAAATCGAATTTCTCTTTTTCTACTTCTTGTTTCCAGTATCTATTTTCTAGTAAAGCTTTTAGAATTTTCTCGTTTCTCTTAAAAGGAATGACTTTGTATTTGATATCCTTTGGCATCGTTTTATGCCAATAATATTCATCATCCTTTGAGACATAACAGATAATGTCACAATGTTCGTTCAATTTAGTTATATTAGTTATCAAGTTAAAGATATACTCTTTTATCCCCCCAGAAGTCTCTCCATAGTAACAACAGTTTATGGCAATTTTCATTATCTTTCCTGAAGTAATTTCATTATATTTATCAACCTTCCTGTCAATTTCTCATAATTGTAATCAGATAGCTGTGATGATTTTCCATATTCATCATGATGTTTAACCATATTCTGAAAAGCTTTTACCATTTTATCTATATTATTAGATACTTCAGAGATCCCAAGTTTATTCTTGGTCATGAAATCAAACAATTCTCCCTCCATAACATTAAAACTGATAATTGGTTTCTGTTGATGGGCGTATTCAAATACTTTCATTGAAATTGCATCAGTATGAGTTCTTGGATAGTAGAAGTGCAATAAAGCATCCGCAGAGGCTTGATTTTGGAGGACTTCTTCACGTGCCATAGCTGGTTCAAATATCACATTATCGGTCCTTAAATCTTTTAAATAATCACTGGTTTGCTTGTCTGAATTTCCAATAAATCTTAAAATATAGCGTTTATCATTCTTATTTCCAGAGAATTTAATAAAGGCTTTGATGACTGTTTCCGGATTATAATTATCTATGTTAACACTATACTTACCTGTATAAAGAAACTCAAAGACGTTGTCATCTCTTCGATTTTTTTTTACAGATTTGAAATCCTCTGGATCATAACCGTTTGGAATATGATGGAACTTGGATTTGTTAGATGAATAGCTCTTCAGATTCTCAATTATTTCTGAAGTCACAGAGATTACAGCATCTGCTTTTCTAACACACACTTTCTCAAATAACCGATTAATTAATTTTCGAACAAAAGTATGATTTTCAGTAACTACATTACCAACCCAGGGATCCCTAAAATCAATAATTAGGTTTACTTTTGTAATTTTTTTTACAATAACCATTGCTAACATCAAACTAAATGGATTACCGGTTGTATAAACATACTCAATATCATGTTTCTTTATTGTTTTAATTATTTCAGGAACTTGTAACAAACTCCACCAAACATATTTGTCAGGCGAGAAAAAGATATCAATAATTATACGTTTGGCTTTATTAATTAACCCTATTTTCCCCGGTACTGACTTACCTGATGAACGTTGAATTTCCCTTATATATTTTTTACGATGAATATGAGTGTTATCTGGGATATCCTTAAGCAATGAATCATTTATCATAATACTTGAATCATCTGATGTGTAGATATATGATTCATAACCATCTCTGGCCATAAATTTAACGAATTTTGTAACCCTGATTGAGGAAACGATATTCTGTGGAGCAAAAAAATATGAGAAGACTAGTACTTTTTTCATTTCTCTCCTTTCCCTCCACCAATAATTCTGTCTACAACCTCAATGAGTTTTTTCTCTTCTGACTCCCAAGTATACTGATCAATATTTTTCAATGCGTTGTCTTTATATTTATTTATTTGATCTCTATCGTTTATCATTCCTTCTACCTTCGCCTTCATCTTATCATTATCTTTGGGATCAACTACTTTACCAATGTTATTACTCTCAACAATCTTTCTGATTTCAGGAAAGTCACTTGCAACGACCGCTAATCCTGCCATGAAGTACTGCATAAGTTTGTTAGACACAGTTGAATAATGATTAAAGTCACTATTTTCAAGAAGTTGTATTCCTATATCAGCAGAACAGGTATAATCAT
>CAYYLA010000231.1:0-5245 GCA_964441785.1 uncultured Candidatus Cloacimonadota bacterium
AGAAATGTTGGCTGGCGTATCGACTACTTCTTTGTTGATAAAAACTATATGCCAAAAATAAAAAATGCTTTTATCCGTCAGGATATTATGGGCAGTGATCATTGCCCGGTAGGAATCACAATCTAGTAAAGTGATTCCCATATATAATTATTAGTAAAGAGGTATTAATGAAATCAAAAGAATATGATTTAATAGATCTTCTGATCATATTAGCAAAGAACAAAAAAACGATCATAATATTTACTCTAATTGTCTCAATTATATCAGTAATTTATGCCGTATTTTCTCCACAATACTGGGTGTCTTCGGCTACTTTTAAGCCTCTTACTGAAGATTCTCAGGGGTTTGATTTTTCAGCATCATTGCTTAGCCTGGGTGGCGGTTTATTAGGTGGAAACAATATATCATCAGCTTCTGATTATATCGCAATCATGAATAGTCGAAACTTTTCGCGCAATGCTATAGAGAAATTTGATTTAATAAATTATTTTGAAATAGAAAACGAGGACACACTCAAAGTACAAGAATTAGCAATGAAGAATTTGCATGAACAGATTATGGGCTTTGGCGTTAACCTTGATACGGGTAACATTAATCTATCAGCAGAAACAAAGGATAAATATCTTTCAAGAGATATAGTTAACTGGTATATTGATGAAATTGAATATTACAATCAACATTACAGAAAAACGAAGGGTAAAATCAAACGAGAGTTTTTAGAGGAAAGAGTTCAAGAAGTTGAAACCAATATAGAAGATTTAAAAAATAGGTTGCAGGTATTTCAAGAAGAATCCGGGGCTATAGAGATAACACAGCAGACAATTAGCATGATTGAATTGTACTCAAAATTATTAACACAGAAATTTGAAGTAGAAATAGATTTACTGGCTTATGAATCGAATTACGACTCCGAGAATATAAAGGTAAATACGCTGAAAAAAACTCTTGCAGCTTTAGAAGAAGAAATATCTAAATTAGAGACTAAACCCGAATCACCTTTGTTTATAAATTTCTCTGATTTACCCAAGCTAACTAATCAATATACATCAATTATTCTGCAACTGGAGATTCAGAAGAAAGTTTATGAATATATTTATCCACAATTTGAAAGTGCAAAACTGGATGAATTAAAGGACTCTCCGACTATAGAAGTAATTAATAGTGGTAATCTTCCAGGTTACAGATCAAAACCCAAAAGAGCAATATTTTGTATTTTAATGTTTTTGGTTGCAGTTATTTTAAGCAGTTTATATGTTCTGCTTTCAAATACAATGCCTAAAGAACATAAAGATAAATTGAAGGTTTTCATAAAAGAAGTAATTAGTAAATGAACAAATATACAATAAGGCAATATTTCAATATAGTATTTGTTCTTATTGCCTTTCTTTTTTTGCTGAGTATTAGTATCCCATATTATCTGGGACAAAGCTATAAGTTTTTATCTCTGTTAATTGGGATTTCTATTGTTGTTTATCTGTTTGTAAATAAACCGATTGTAGTGGATTCAATTTTTATCTATGGCTTTGGTTTTTTTATTCTATGGTTAGCTTTAAGTCTGTTGTCTTATGGTTGGGCAAATAGCAAGAGTAGAGTGCTTTTATATTCCTTAAGGAACATTAACTATGTTCTTATCTTTTTCCTGTTAAGTCAATTCTTGACCAATAAGAGAAATTTCAAATTTTTGAGGATTTTTTTTACAGGATTTACTGTTTTTTTAATTATTATTGCTTTCTGGGAATTGTTTACTTGGAACCATTTGCCATTATCCAGATTTGTTAAGAAAGATATTTTGACATTCAAATCTACCACTATTTTTACTAATGAAAATGATTTTGCTGCTGCTTTACTGATGTATATCCCCATAGCTTTCTACTATCTTAAAAAAAATATACATGTAGTTTTCAGGATATTAATCAATTTTATGATGGTTGTTATTTTCTTTTTCTTTGTTATAAATGGGGCTAGACTAGCAATTATTGGTTTTGCGATTTTTTTAGCTTACCATTGGATTTTTCATACTAAGAGTAAAACTAAGATAACCAGTTTGTTTATTATTCTTGCTCTGTTTCTGGTTTTTTTATTGATTTTTTCAAATTATTTTCAACTATTTTATGAATATTTGAGATTTGAGCTTGAAACATTGCAAACAGATCAGACTAGAGTCTTTATGTCTTCAACTGATATCCGAATAGCATTGATTAAAAAGTCGATTGAATTGTGTAAGAAATCTTATCTTATGGGTGTTGGTAGTGGTAATTATGAGGCATATATGAATTATCACAGTAAAATATTAACTGGAGGATCTTTTAATCCTCATAATTTATTTTTTGAGATTCTTGCTAACAATGGATTGATAATTTTCTTTCTTTTTACAGTTTTGATTTTTTATTCATTCCGAGACTACATTTATTCGTTCATCAAAACTAAGAATTATCTTTATTATCATTATGCCTCTATGATTTTTACCTTTTTATTAGCATCAACATTGCCTAGTAGTATCTCAGGATATTTCTATTTCTGGATGTATCTTTCGTACTTTATCTTAGGATTAAGGGAGAAGCAGTTTGAAGAAAAGTGATATTGCTTTCATCTGTAATAGCTTTTATCCTCAAGAGGGAGGAATTCAAACATATTTTCTGCATCTCGCCAAGGAAAATAAGATTTATCGAAGTAATGTGTTTACAGTAAAGAAAGGATCTGAGAAATCATTTGAGCAGATTCCATTTAATGTTTTTCGTGATGATGATATTAGAACACCATATGTAGTCGGATTGATTTACTTGCTTAAGCTCTTTCTTACAACTGGATTTGATTTAAAGCTTTTTATAGCAATTATTTCCAATAGAAATTGGGTTGTAAAGAATACAAACAGAATAAAATCAATACTGACTTCAATAAAACACCATAATCTATCCCTTAAATATATTATTGCTGCAACAGTCTTTCACAATGGTACAATAGGTCTTATCCTTAAAAGTATTTTTAACGTTCCACTGGTCACATTAACTCATGGAGCAGAGTTACTTATTAATGACGAAAGACATAATACTGGGAAATTACAGGCTTACACATTGAAATATAGCGACTTAGTGGTAGCGAATAGTGATTTCACCAGGGATTTATCTATAAAAAAAGGAGCTTCAGAAACAAAGACAGTTGTAAACTTGTTAGGAGCAGATACTGGTAGATTTTTCCCTACCAATGTTTTAAAAGAGAATTTTGGTTACTCAGAAAATGATATCTTGATGCTGACTTTATCACACTTAGTAAAACGCAAGGGACATGATATGGTCATAAAATCAATGCCTTCGTTAGTTAAGAAATATCCAAATCTTAAGTATATTATCATTGGGAGAGGACCAGAGGAGAGGAATCTGAAGAATTTAACTAACGAGTTAGGTTTAGCGGATTATGTCAATTTTCATGGTTATTGTGAAGATGATAAACTCAATTTATTTCTTAATTTGATGGATATTTTTATTATGCCTAGTAGAGCGGAAGGCAATGATGTTGAAGGATTTGGGATAGTTTTCCTTGAGGCTAATGCATGCCGAAAACCAGTAATTGGCGGAAATACAGGTGGAATTCCCTCTGCAATTATTGATGGTGAGACAGGATTTCTGTGCGATCCATATTCTGTTGAAATTATTTCTGAGAAAATTGAGCAGTTAGTAATTGATAAAGAAAAGCGCGAATCGTTTGGATTAAACGGTTTCAATAGGGTTGTTTCTAATCTTAACTGGGAGAATGTGGCAAAGAAGTTTTATGAAATTCTAGAAGGAGTTTAGTTGGTTAAACAGATTAAGAATCTAAGCAAGGATACTGTTGTTTATGGACTTGGTGGAATGGGAACAAAAATCATCAGTTTCCTGCTGTTACCTCTATATCTCAAATACCTTACTCCAGCAGACTATGGTGTTATTGAAATCACTAATGTACTTACAAATATATTGGTTATCATTTTTGGTTTTGGATTCTCATCAGCTGTTTTCCGCGAATACTATAGAGAGGATGACAAAGAAGTTAAGCGAACTATAATTGGAACTGCTTTTACTTTTGTACTGGGTTTAAATCTAGTCTTTTTTATTTTGCTTTTTGTTTTCGGTGATGTATTAGCTAACACTTTAATTAGTGCAAATCATCAAAACTATATTTTCTATCTAACTATTCTCAATGTCTTCTTTACTTCTCTCATGAATCTGAATTTTGCTGTGTTAAGAGCAGAAGAAAGGCCTATAAAATACTCTATCTTAAATATCATAAGAACTTTGATATATGCTCTTGTAAATATTTATCTTGTGGCATCATTAAATAGGGGATACGTGGGTGTGAGAGAGGGGATCTTCATTTCAACATTCGTGGTTTGGATTTTATCATTTCCAGCCTTAGTTAAGGAATCAAACTTCAGATTTTCACCTCAACTTTTTAAAAGGATGTTGAAATTTGGTGGACCCTTGATAATTAGCGGTCTTTCAATGTGGTTACTGAATCTAACAGACAGATATATGCTGAAGTTTTTGTTAGATAAAGATATCGCATATACTAGGGTGGGAATTTATAGTTTAGCTGCTAAGATCGCTTCATTTGGCAAACTCATCCTGGTTCAACCTTTTGCGTTGTCCTGGGGTGTAGCTATGTATAAGAATGAAAACGAAAAAAATGCCAAAGAATTCTATGCCAGGGTTTTCAAATATTTTGTTCTTGCTGCAGGTCTTTTCTATTTACTAACAATAAGCTTTTCAGAATATGCAGTTACTTTGTTAACAAAAAATTCAGATTACTATGAAGCATTGAAACTGATAGCTTTTCTTACCGGTTCAGCTCTTCTAAGTGGTTGTTTTGTTGTTCTGTCAGTTAATTTAACTATTAAATATAAAAACCATTATTCATCTTATGCAACCATAATTGCTGCTTTTACAAATATTGCTCTTAACCTAATTCTGATTCCAAAATATTTTGACAAAGGAGCTGCAATTGCCAGTTTAATATCTGTATCTGTTATGGTTTTCTTTCAGTATTCTTTTGGGCAGAGATTCTACAAAATTAGATATGATTTAGCTCTATTTTTTAATGTTATAATTTATTGCGTTTTAGTAACATTAGCATATACATATTTCTCATCTGCGGTTTTAATAAAGTTTATATTTGTCTTACTCCCAGCTGTAGTTATTTATCTTAACAAAAGCAAATTGAGGGCATAAGTTGAAGAAGATAGTAGTGTTGGTTTGGAACAATTTTACTAATG
>CAYYLA010000232.1:0-5241 GCA_964441785.1 uncultured Candidatus Cloacimonadota bacterium
AACGCAATGGCCTGTTAAGGCGTAACATAGTGAAGACTAAAGCCGGGTCAACCGTCAACGGACAACCGTAAACTGAAAACCATCAACCGATAACCATCAACCCTTATCTTTTCCTCTTCTCAATTCTATCACGGCCACTTCTGGAGGACAGAAGAAACGAACCGGAACAATGCCGGATCCAGTACCATTGCAGGTATAGCCTTTGAGTTTACCATAAGTCCACTCTCTACTGATCATACTCCGTTTAATATGAGCATTAGCAAGCATGGGAATACCTCCCGGTAAACAGATTTGACCACCATGGGTATGACCCGCCAGATAAAGTTTATATCCACGTTTCTCAGCTTCGTGGAATAACTCCGGTGAGTGACAGAGCAATAATTTAAGGTTATCATTATCTATACCATTCTCTGCCGCATTAAAGTCAGCAGCATTGAAATAATGGCAATCATCCAGACCAACAATCGTTATTTTCTCATTATCTTTAACAATATCGACATGTTCATTAACAAGCATCCGTACCCCATGTTGCTCAAAATCCTTTAACACAAAAAACTCATCATGATTACCAAGCACCGCATAAACTGGGGATTTTGATACCAAGAAACCTAAAAGATCCGGTATCTGGGCAAGCATCAGATTATTACTTCCGCTGGATCGAAAACGATAATCTCCACCCAGGAGACAGATATCATATTCAAGTGATTCAACAGTTTTCCTGATGATTTCCAACAACTCAGGTAATGCTTCGATATGTAGATCCGAGAGAAATAATATTTTGAAATTTTCAAATGATTCTGGCAGATCATCTATTGCAAAATTAACCCGATTTACCATCAGTTTCAGTGCATTTCTGCGACCTAATTTCATCAAACCAGTTACTGTTAATATCCCCTTAACCAGCAATTTGAACCAATGGGTGTTTATATAATGAAATCGAGACTTTGTCCCGGCAGTAAAGATCTTATAATGCCGGGACAGCTCATTTGTTCTACGATTAGGATGTATTGTCCTCATCTATTCAATCACATAGATATAATCAACATCAATCTGTTCTTCGATCATTTTATACCAATCATCATAGGTTGAGCCATTTGATTGCGACCAGTTAGGGAAGGCTAGATAACCCCAGGTAATCTCTTTTCTTTCAATAGGATAATTCCAACGTTCTGGTACATTAATAGCCCAGGGAAGATTATTCTCAGTTTTATAGAATCGGCCCAAGCTGGAATCAGAATCATCATCACCAGTCTGAAAATAAGCCATATCAGCCATTGATGTTGGTTCATAATCCGGCAGATGTACCTCAATTCCTTCATCCTGATTAACAATTATAAAGGGATTAAAGGGAGCCTGATATTCGAAACCGCTCATATCCAATGGATTATTGAGAGTAATAACAAAACGCAACTCTTCGGTTCCGAAATATTGCTGATCCGGTTGCGTATTCACATAAACCCCTGAACCTGGAGATTGGATGATATTATTGGTATTATCAATGATGCGAAGAACCGCATTGCCATCTGCATCAAAGAGGTTCATTGGATATGATTCTTCTCCCCAGAAACCTTCCCAGGAATCAACATTGGAAGCGGCAAAAGGAAATTCAATAGCGAAACCATTTTGATTACTCCCACCAACAGCTCTTAAGATAATTGTACCCTCAATCTCTATCAAATCAATATCGCTATTGTGCACATTCTTAAAATTATAATCAATGATCAAATCATTGAGATCATAATCACCCTGTTGCGGCCAGAGATCTTCAAAAGCCAGCGTTCCGAATTGATCTTCAGCAGGGTAGTAGTTATCAAATGCTTTTGAATAATCTTCAGGATAATCATCATATACATCGGTAATGCCGTCACCGTCGCTATCACCTGGTTGGTCAATTGGATTTACCTGTTCTGTATTAACAGCCTCAGGAGGATTAGCTGTAACATAGAAAACAGCATCATTAAAATCATCATCTGCACCGGATGATCTACGCAAATCCTCAATACCCAGCAGCAGTTTCTCTTCTTGCGCATCATAAAGCAGGATTGTATGCTGACTGAACTCACTATCTTCAGAGATATTTAGCTGAGGATCAGAATACCAGCGATCACGGGTTTCGGAGACACTACTACCTGTCCAACCATTGGCAACCAGGAACCAGCCTATAACAGTGCCACCTTCAAAGCGACCCAAATAGACTTTATCACCGGCATACAATTCACCTCCCGAAGCATGTAGAGAAGCGTTTGGGAAAGCAATATAATGAGTTATCTCATCAGCTGATTCAGGAGGTCCATCAGCCTCATCATAGGTATAAAATCCCAGTGAATTTCTATAGCCGGCACCTTCGTGCACAAAGGTAATCCAAACATCACATAACTCTTCCAGGATGATATTATTAACAGCATTTGGATCGAGGTAATCGGGATGATATTGGGGTACAGGATAACGTTCCGGCAGGGATGTATCAACCCTGGTAAGAAACTCTGCACTGATTATGTCTGCTCCCAAAGAATCAGGAACACCGCTGGAATTATAGGGATCCAGATAGACAAATCCATCTCTGGTTTGTTGAGGTTTATCAAAATCACCACCTCGGTTGGTGCTATCAAGTTGTCCAAAAAGGTAATTTACCTGATCAGCGATTATTGGAAGACTTAAGCTAGACATAAAACCGATAATGTAGAGGGAATCATAATAGGATGGAACTGTTAAATCGGTGTGATAATATCCGGTTTCATCAGTAATGCCTGCCGCAATTCTATCACCTCCGGAGTTGGTGAATACTTGGAAACCAATCCCCGGTAGTGGTTCACCGTTTCTCAATAATATTCCGATATTTACAGAAACCTCTCTGGTAGATTGAAAATCAAAATCCGCATCGATATCCAGATTACTCATTGGAATCCGTTCTAATCCGGTTGTCTCATCATCGGTTGAGTCGCAACTGATCAATATCAAACAAAAAACAATTATAATAAAAAGTGACAATAACCTCTTCATGCATCCTCCGATATCATCTAATAATGTAGATATAATCAACATCAATTTGTTCTTCTATCATTTTATACCAATCATCATAGGTAATACCGTTACTTTCTGACCAGTTGGGAAAAGCCAGATAACCCCATGTGATCTCTTTGCGCTCTACAGGATAGTTCCAATGTTCAGGAATATTAATAGCCCAAGGCAGATTATTCGCAGTTTTATAGAATCTCCCAATGTCAGCATCTGAGTCATCATCACCTGTTTGAAAATAAGCCAGATCAGCAAAAGATGTGGGTGAATAATCTGGCAGATGAACCTCAAGCCCTTGATTTTGATTAACAATTATAAAGGGATTAAAGGGAGCCTGATATTCAAAGCTACTCATATCTAAAGGTGAGTTAAATGTAATTACAAAGCGTAATTCCTCTGTACCAAGATATTGTTCATCAGGCTGAGTGTTAACATAGACACCGGAACCTGGTGAAGGGATAATATTATTAGTATTTTCGATAACCCGCAGTACAGATTTTCCTGCGGCATCATAAAGATTCATTGGATATGCTTCGCTACCCCAAAAACCCTGCCATGATTCTACATTGGAGATTGGAAAGGGAAATTCTATAGCAAAACCATTTTGGTTACTTCCACCCACTGCTCGTAGCTGTATCAAACCTTCGATTTCGATTAATTGAATCTCTGAGTTATGGACATTTCTAAAATTATAATCTACAACCAGGTCATTGAGATCATAATCTCCCTGTTGTGGCCATAGATCTTCGAAAGCCAGCGTTCCATATTGATTCTCAGCCGGATAAAAATGATCAAAAGCACGATCGGGATCGGTTGGATAATCATCATAGATATCACTGATATCATCATTATCCTGATCTCCGGGTTGATCGACCGGATTAACAAGTTGGGTATCGATAGCATCAACAGGATTGGAAGTAACGTAGAATACAGCATCATTAAAATCGTTATTAGCACCTTGATTACGGAACATATCCTCTACGCCATAGAGAAGTTTTTCCTCTTGAGCATCATAGAGTAAAACCATATGCTGCATGGTTTCCTCATTCTCGGCATAGTTCAATTGCGGATCGGAATACCAGCGTTGTCGGGTCTCGGACACTGTTCCATTAGTCCATCCATTTCTCACCAGGAACCAACCAATAACCCTACCTGCATCAAAATTGCCGAGGTAAACCTTATAACCGGGTTGCAACTCTCCTCCAGAACGATCTAAAGAGGCATTGGGGAAGACAATATAATGAACAAGATTATCTGTGCTTTCCGGAGCTCCATCTTCCTGGTTATAGGTATAAAATCCGATAGAATTTTTCAGTGAAGCTCCTTCGTGAACAAAGGTTATCCAAACATCGCAGGTTTCATCTATAATTATATTATTTACCGCTGTAGGATTCAAATAATCAGGATGATACTCCGGAACTGGTTTTCTCTCTGGAAGTGAGGTATTAACACGTTCCAGAAAATCTTCGCTTAAATTATCAATTTCCAGTGAATCAGGAACACCATCATCATCATAAGGGTCCAGATAAACAAATCCATCTCTTTTTGTATCAGGTTTAAAAACTGCTGTAGGAAGATCCGGATCATACGATCCAAAAATATAGGAGACACTACCATTTACTATTGGAAGTTGCAAAGTCGACATAAACCCTACAACATAGATTGAATCGTAATAAGAAGGCATTATAATATCGCTGGAGAACATACCAGATTCAGAGGTTATTCCCGCAGTTATCCGGCTACCTCCATTATCCGGATTTTTATTAAAAACCTCAAAAGTTATCCCCTCAATCGGGTCACCATTCCTTAAATATACGCCTATTGAAACAGTAACATTCTGTGTTGATTGAAAATCAAAATCATCATCGATATCAAGATTATTCATTGGTACATGTCCTAATCCACTGACATTATCCTCATCATTAGAATCACATCCAAGCATAAATAGGATCACTATTAAGAAGATACATAAAATTATTTTTTTATCAGCCATTGCTCCTCCTGTCAATATCGCATTTTTCTATTCTTAAAATCATTTTCAATTTTGTAATACATTGGTCTTATCAAATCTTTAACCTTAAATTTAAGCCAATAAAATCCGGTAGTAAGATAGATAAGAAAAATATTATTTCTTTTCAGCGTCCAGGTAAGTTCCGGTTGTTTGTAGCCCTGTTGTTCAGCCCATTCCAGGATATCAAAAACCTGGTTTGCATATTTCAGTTTGGA
>CAYYLA010000233.1:0-5225 GCA_964441785.1 uncultured Candidatus Cloacimonadota bacterium
TGATAGAAACTGTAATTTCCTGCAAAATTGTTAATTACACCCATCTCAAGCTCGACTATTCTGGTTACAACATTATCCAGAAAATACCTGTCATGGGATACGATTAACACAGCACCATCATAATTTTTCAGGAATGCCTCCAACCACTCAACAGAATCAATATCCAGATGATTCGTTGGTTCATCCAATAGAAGAACATCAGGATTTTGCAGAAGAATTCTGGCTAACATAATCCTGGTTTTCTCTCCTCCACTGAGAGAATTAAACATCCTTTTCTGCATCGCATCAGAGATATTCAACCCAGAACAGATTGTATCTATTTTAACCTTATAATCATAACCGCCCTGTTGATCAAAGGATTGCTGCAGATGACCATACTCCTCCATCAATGTTTCTAGTTTGGATGGTTCAGCGTTGCTCATCTGCTCTTCCAATGCATTGAGTCTGATCTTCATCCTGATAAGATGTTCAAACACCGAGAGTAAAACATCTTCAACTTTGTTTGCATCCCATTTGGATGGAACCTGTCGAAGATAACCGATTGAAACATCCTTTCTATAGGTAATTTGACCTTCTTCCGGTTTCTCTTCTCCTGAGATCAATCGCAATATTGTGGTTTTCCCGGTCCCGTTGTTACCGATCAAACCCAAACGCTCTTTTTCCTGAATCTCAAAGTTGACTCCTCTGAGGATATCATCTCCACCAAAATTTATCGCAACATCTTTTAATCCAATCTCTATCATAATCTATCCTGACTTAACGTTATTAATCATAAAACCTTAATTATAATCATTTTACATTTTTATTAACTAACATCAAAAGGCAGACCCGCATCAATAATTCAGATACGGGTCCAACCCGTAAAACCTTCCAATATGAGATACCTAAACAGTACCTCTACCGAAGGTTGCTCCATGTACTCTTGTCATATTGCACCTCCTTCCAATGGATCAGCAACTGCTGCCACTGTATTATTTCCCAGACAGGGATAACATTTCTGAAGCTGATATGCTACCCCAAGGTTTGGGATGATTAAGCATTAAGCAATATATTTTCCTGCTCTTCCATGAATTGATTTGTATAGAGGCGATAATAATAACCTTCTTCTTTCAGAAGGCTGTAATGATCACCTTCCTCAATAATCTTTCCATATTTAAGCACTAAAATTCTATCTGCTGATCGTATGGTTGAAAGACGATGAGCAATAATGAAGCTGGTTCTATCTTTCAACACCTTCTGGATCGCTTCCTGGATAATCTTTTCAGTCTCAGTATCCACCGACGATGTTGCCTCATCCAATACAAAGAGTCTTGGATTTGCCAGAAGTGCCCGGGCAAAAGAGATTAACTGTTTTTCTCCGGTTGAGAGCAAACTACCACCCTCTCCTACTTCGGAGTCATAGCCCTTATCCATTTTTGTAATAAATGTGTGGGCATTAACCAGCTTTGCAACTACTTCAACATCCTCATCACTGGCATCAAGATTACCATACCGTATGTTTTCTCTGATTGTACCACTGAAGAGATGCGGAGACTGCAAAACATATCCAAGCTGTGAATGCAACCACAGTTGGGAACGCTCTCTATAATCTGTTCCATCTATCAGAACCTCACCCTTCTGTGGTTCATAAAATCTGCAAGCCAGGTTCACAATTGTACTTTTCCCTGATCCTGTTTCTCCTACCAGAGCAACTGTTTCACCTGCTTCAATTTTCAGATTGAAGTTCTCCAGAACTTTCTCACCCTTTTTATATTGGAAATCAATATCCTTGAACTCTATTGATCCCCAGATCTTGTTTTCCGAGGTTTTACCTGTTTCAAGTACATCCCCCCACTTGGATAGAATCGCTCTATTGTCGCTGATTTCTGGTGTCTCATCCAATAATGAGAAAATCCTTTCTGCAGAGGCTTGAGCATTCTGAAGTTCAGCGAAAACCCTTGCCAGTTCCATCAAAGGCTCAAAGAATTGCACGGTATAAGCGATAAATGCTACCAGGGTTCCATAGGATAATGCTCCAGCTGCTACATTTTCACCGCCTATCCAAACAACAAGACCGGTACCGATACTACCCAGCGTAATTATTACCGGCAGATATAACGATGAAAAGATTGCGGCTCTTACCGACGAACGATACATGGTACCTGTTAACTCTTTGAATTCTCCCAGATTTGCCTCTTCACGAACCAGGGTTTTAGTGGTTTTTGCTCCCGAAATACCCTCATTGTATGATCCTGTGATCTTCGAATTGGTCTTCCTTACCTCTTTTAAATTGTTTAGGTGAGATGAAAAATGATCAATATCTTCTTCTGAAAATAGATGCTGATAACAACCAGTAACGGAACAACCGCTAAACTTAAAAGAGCTAATTTCCAATTAAGAATAAGCATCATTACAGATATTAGAACCATCAAGCTTCCTCCCCAGATCATATCAACCAATCCCCAGGAAATAAACCCTCCAAGACGGTTACTGTCAGAGGTCATTCTTGCCATTATCCAACCAATCGGAGTCCGGTCATAATAGTTGTAAGATAACCGCTGCAAATGTTTAAACCCTATCTCACGAATATAGGATGAGAGATGGGTTTCAACCTTACCGGCAATTGATATGAAAAAGTAGATATTTACAGCCTGTAAGCCGATCAAACCAAGATAAATCATGGCAAATATCTCTATCCCATCTAGATTTCTGGGTACAATATAATTATCTACAGCATATTTATTCATTAATGGAAAAACCACATCCACTCCCGCTAAAGAGATCATGAATATGCCCAACAGAATCATCTTATTCTTAAATGGCTGTATCAGCGTTAGCATGCGCTTCCAAAGAGAAGCATCAAAATTTTTATGATATTCTTTTTCTTCAAATACTGACATAATATTTTCCTTATCTATTAACTGACATTTTCGTCATCTAGCTTACTTTCCTCAATCTTGAAATTATCACCTCCAAGATCATGAGTAAGTTCAGCTTCCAATTCGTTTTGAATCTGCCAGATTCGTTTATATAATCCATCCTCTTTAATCAATTTGGTGTGACTTCCCATCTGAACCAATCTGCCTTCATCAATTACCAGAATCTTATCTGCTTCAGCCAATGTATTCAGCCGATGCGATACGATAAAAGTTGTAGCCTTATGCTCACGCTTTTTCAATTCGGCCCTGATGGCAGCATCCGTTTCGGTATCCACAGCACTGAGTGAATCATCAAAGATCATTATTGGCATATCATTAATCAATGTTCGTGCCATTGCCAGACGCTGTTTTTGACCACCAGACAGGGTTACTCCCCGTTCACCAACTTCGGTATCATAGCCTTTATCAAAAGCCTCTATTACCTCATGAACAGAGGCACATTGAGCTGCTTCGTAGATATCCTGATCATCTGCTTCAGGATTCGCCATTCTGATATTATCACCTATGGTTCTGGAGAAGAGGAATGGCTCCTGGAGTACTATACCAATCTGAGATCTGATCGCTTTCTTATCCAGTTCCTTCAACTCCATTCCATCGATTGTAATTGAACCCTCTTGATAATCATATAAACGAGGTAACAGGTTCACCAACGTAGATTTTCCAGAACCGGTTGGTCCAAGAATAGCTATAGTTTCTCCTGCCTTTGCACTGAAAGAGATATTCTCAAGAATGTTTTTTCCTTCATCATAACCAAAGGATACATTTCTAAATTCGATATCGCCCTTCAATGTCTCAATATCCTCAAGTGAACTATCATGTTCTTCTATTTTTTCATCAAGAATTTCCTGGATTCTTCCAATGGAAACCAGTGCTTTACCTGTATCGGTAAGCACTCTACCCAATTGACGAACAGGCCACAATAACATACCAACATAGGATGTGAAGGCCAGCAATGTTCCCAGTGTTATGATTCCTTTCGCAGCCCAGATTGTTCCCAATATCAATACACCGGCGATCTGAATCAGGCAGATCAAATCCGAAACCGACCAGTATATGGCCAGAAGCCAGATCAGTTTGTATGTTAAATCACGATATTCATTGTTATGTTTCACAAATTTCTCTATCTCAAAGGATTGTCTGGCAAATGCACGTACAACCCGCACTCCGGTTAGATTCTCCTGCAATACAGTTGACATTGCGCCTTCTGATTCATCAGATTTCTGGAATGCAACCTTAACCTTCATAAAAAAGATGTATGAGAAGAGGAAAATCAAAGGCACCAGGGCCATGGAGACAAATGTCATTCTATGATTAAGCGGGATCATAAATGTTAAAGCGAATGCCACCATAAATAGTGCACGTCCCATTTCGACAAACTGCATTGCTATGAAGCGACGAATCGTTTCCATATCAGATGTACAACGCTGGATCAAATCCCCGGTTTTAGCTTTGACATGATAATCGAAAGGCAGACGTTGCAGATGATCGTAAACCTTATCTCTTAAACGTCTTATTATCGATTCTGATGCTACGGCAGCCAGTTTCCCTTTGAAGTATACAAAGATACCCCTGCTTACCGTTAATATTGCTAAAGCAATGCTGCAGAGCCATAAACTATCCAACAATACAGACCTTCCACCAGCCAGGTTATACATACCCTCGATAAAGGGTTTTAACCAACCCTGCGCTTCCAGAGGTTTTCCTCCAATCACTGTATCTACTGTTAAACGTAAAATTATCGGCCATACAAATCTCAGGAATGTCGCAACCCCAATCGCAAGGATTGAAAAGACATAAAGCGATCTGTAGCCTTTCATATATGTCCATAATACTGCTAATTTTTTCATTTTTTGACCTTATAAACTTTATCTGTTTTAATAATACCAGATCGACCCTTTCTCGATCGTGATACCTTTCGTTCTCTTTGCTCGATTTTTCTTTGCAAAAACCTGAGTTCTCGTTTCTGTTTTTGATAACTCCGGTAATGCTCAAGCGACAACCTACCATCCTCTATCGCCTGAGCTACCGCACAACCAGGTTCACCATTGTGACTGCAATTTCTAAATCGGCATTGTGTCATCAACTCTTCTATATCTTCAAATGTTTTACTTGCTGTATCTTCTGTTGCCCAGAGTTGAAGTTCTCGCATACCAGGTGTATCCAGGAGAATTCCCTTGCCCGGTATCGGTATCAACTCTCTGTAAGTAGTTGTATGCTTACCTTTAGAATCAACCATTCGAACCTCACCGGTCATCTGTCTATCGTATCCCAGCACTCTGTTAATGAGCGTTGATTTACCAACCCCTG
>CAYYLA010000234.1:0-5200 GCA_964441785.1 uncultured Candidatus Cloacimonadota bacterium
GTGATTTTATTATTCTTTGTATCGAAATCAGTTGTATCCAACTTTTCTATCACTTTGTTAACCATTTTATACCAGTTTTCTATTGTGACTAATTTACCTAGTATTTGGGAGTTATCTTTTATATTGCTTTTATGCTCAGACAATAAATTTTTAATTTGATTTGTAGTTAATAAAGCGGAACTAATGTTATTGTCAGATAATAAAAGACTCTCAATTAAAGGATATAATTGATCTCTGAACAAGTCTGATCTTATTTGATTATGAGACTTTGATTGATTACTATTACGCTGAAAGTATTTAATTTTTGATTGTATTTTTGAGAATATTCTTTGAGTTAAAATCAAATATGGCAAAAATATTTTAGGCAAATAATAAAGAGCAGGCCTGTCAAAAAGATTATTGTTGATAGGGGTTGTAAAAAATTTCCTAAGATATTTCTTTAAAAGATAATTGTGCAGAAAATGATTGTCTCCAATTGGGGTTCTTGAGTTGAACGTATTATATATAGTTGTAGGACTTGCAAATATTGAGATTTCACGTAGGTTCCAAGAGCTCCTAGTCAAAGTAGCTCCCCAATTCCCAAAACGTTCATAAAGGTAATATAAATCTGTTAGATCATACTTATTTGAAGTAAAATCATTTAGCTTAAGTATTGTGCTTTCGACTCTTTTTTTAAATGCTTCTCTTATGCTATCATCACGAACTTCTAGATATAAAGCTTTATTTTTCTTTATAGAAAAGAAATCAATTAAACGTGCTAAATTTTTATTTTTCAATATCGGATAGTAATATCCAGTAAAAATTTCTCCTCCGAGTCCATTTAACTTCAACGTATCCATATCTGTGAATTTTGGAAGAGAATGAACAGCACGAATACTATTAGAATCTCCGTTAATAAAATAAGCAAACAAGTTTGAATGATTAATAAATTCATCGACATTATAGCTTAACTGCTCTGGTATTGAATGATTGATACTAAAGTATTCACTAATTTTTTTAGCAATTTTGACTTCAATATTATCTTTTTCTCCTAATGTAAAAGTCTTAATGTGTTGATGATTTATTACAGATAAACCAATCGCAAGAATTGTTCTGCTATCTAAACCTGCTGTTAAATCTATATGAATTTCATTAACGTCTTGCGATAAATTTTTTACATTGCTTTTTAAGGTTGAAACAATATCATCAATTGATTTTGGTGTTTCTATTTGCTTATAATTTTTATGTAATAGTGGCTTATCAATTACTTCAAGATACGTTCCTCTTCGTAAATATTGGAAAGGTTGGATCACACTAATTTTTTTTAATAAGCTCATACCGTTTAATGACCAGTCAAAAGCAAGAATTGAATAGATGCTGGTTAAATCAACTTCGGTTGAAATTTTTCCAGTCGCCAGAATCGGCATATCGTGATTTGAAATTAATAGGTTTTCACCATCATCATAATATCTAAGCTTTCTTCTTCCGATAATATCAGAAATTACATAAGTTAAATTATTTTTTTTATCCATAATAATTGCAGAGTAATTGCCTTCTAATAAACGAGTAGAAGTTATACCAGATTTACAAAATACGTCAGATATGATTTTTGCTGAATTTCGAATTCTTGTATCAAATAACTCACCAAAGAAGAAAACATCCAGAATGTCATCAGAAAATCTATGAAATAGTTCATTTTTTACATTGATTGATGGTTTATAAATATAATACCCAATTTGGTTTTCTGCAACCATTTCTGAATTAACTGATAGTTCAACATCTATTCGAGGAATTATTTCATCTATTATTTTCCTAGATTTCGAAAGTAATTTATTTGAATTTTGGTTACTACTTATTATTACTAAAAATGAATACAATTTTTTCTCCTGTTTTATATTTAATAAATTCACCTAATGGGTCGCAGCTGCCACGTGACACCAGAAATCTCAGAACCAGATTGCCCAATCAGCGGATTCGGAAGAGTCAGCGACAACCGACTGACCAGATGAAATGTGGATGTGCCTGCTAGCGGTACAATGGTTATATGAGCAGTATACATTTTTTTGTAGCTATTATTCGATTATTTGATTTCATGATGCAGTAGTATACACCAGAACTTACTTTGTTTCCTTTCTCATTTGTTCCATTCCATTCTTCCTTATATTTTCCCTTTAGAATTTTTTCATTTAAAACTGTTTTGATTTTCTGTCCTTTTACATTATAAATAGAAAGATCAATATAAGATTCATCCGTAAGAGAAAAAGAAATTGTAGTTTTTGGATTAAAAGGATTTGGAAAATTTGTTAAATTGTAATAACAAATTGATAGTTCTTCTTCATTCATATCAACAAAATTTTCATTAACTCTAGTCAGATGAAAAGTATCATTGCGAAAAAATAAGAAACCTTCCTCTGGAATATTTATACAATAAACACCAAGAGAATTGAAGTTTTCAGAAACAAGATTTAAATTATAATCATAAATACAAATATTTGAGTCAGTTGTAGACAAAAAAGTATTATTACCCAAATCAATACCATAATATCTATATGCAATGAAGCTAATCTCTTCCAATAATTCACCATCTGAGTTTAGGTATTTTGTTGATTCATTTGAAAGAACTACTAAGTTATTATCTGAAGTTTCAAACAACCAATTATTGTTTTTATCCTCACTGTAATGACACCATAATGAATCACCTTGTGAATTGGTTTTCAGAACAAACGAATCGTTATCACTAAATCTACCATTTACTGCAAACCCATTGTCGAAAGTTTTAATTGCGTTAATTGATCTAGCATTGAAATTATTAATTTGGTATGAATTAGTCCATAATGTATTGCCATCAACATCAATCTTGCGAAGAGATAGTAAATTATTACTTAATCCGATAAATAAGATATTTGTTGAATCGATTTTTACTAAATTATTGATTAAAAAATCATTCATTGCGATTTCCCATATTATTTCTCCGAATGCATCTCGTTTGGTTACATAACCGAAGTTAAAGCCATCTGAGTGAACTATACCACCAGTAATAATATCATTATTTGAAATTTCAAGAACTCCTTTTTCTCGAATTAGCCACTCTTGATTTTCAAAAGATGAGAAATCACTCCAAACCAGATTACCATTCTCATCAATTTTTATAATCATACTTTTGAACTCAAAGCTCCCAAAGTCATCTACATAGTAATACAGTTGACCATTCAATAAATAACCTCCATCATTACAGGTTGTACATATAGGATTAACACTTGCAAAATCAGAGTCAAAAACACCAAAATCACTTTCCCAAATTATATCTGAGAACAAAGTTACATATAGAAAGGTTAGTAAATAAGCCATTATTCGTTTCATATAATCTCCTTTTTTCTTGTACAGCTAATGTGTCGCACCTGCCACGGAGAACGAAGCGACAGTGGAGCTGTGTGTTAGCAGCATATTAGTCATTTTAGTAGCAAACATTTTCTGATTACCTCGGTTTTATCGTTTACCTTTAACTTATAATAATAAATTCCGGAACTCACAGCTTTTCCTGATTTATCATCACCGTTCCAGATTATTGAATGTTTGCCTTTCATAAAATCATTTTGAATTAAAGTTTTAATTTTTTGACCGTTTATATTGAATATTGCGAGATCTATTTCTGAGTTATTTAGGATTGAAAATTCTATTACTGTGGTTGGATTAAATGGATTTGGGTAATTTGTTAATGAAATGTTAGTTAAAGGATTCTGAATAAAATTTTCTTCTACGTATAAGCCTTCATTCTTAAAAATATAGGCGGATCCTGAATTGTCCCCATTGTCATCGTTATGAGGAGCTCCTATTATGACGTAATCATCTGAGATAGATACGGACCAGCCGAAACCATCATCATCTGAACCATCAGAAGCAATTATTATCTGCTGATTAATCCAATTTGAACCACTATAATGATAGTTATAAGTGGAACCTGAACCAAAATCATCGCTTGCATAACCAACAAATGCATAATTACCTTTAATTGAAACTGACTTGCCAAAATTACCTAAAGAAACACCATTTAAAGGTGTCAATTTTTGTTCTTCTATCCAATTCGACTCATTATTGTGAAAAATATAGGCTGAACCGGTAGAACTCTCACCATGATAGCGAGCCCCAATTAAAGCATTAGCTCCATCAATGGAGACTGCACAACCAAAACGATCATAATTAGAACCATCTGATGGTACCAGGATTTGTTGTTCAGTCCAATTTGAACCGCTATTATGAAAGATATAAGCTGCCCCAGACATAGTATAGTTTGTAATATTTTGGTATGCCCCAATTACAGCATAATCACCTGATATAGAAACAGCACAACCAAATTGATCAAACGAATTGCAATCAGATGCGATCAATTTCTGCTGTTCAATCCAACTAGACCCATTATTGTAAAATATATATGCTGATCCCTGTTGACAATTCTCAGATTGAGCCCCAATTATAACATAATCATCGGAAATCGATACAGAATTACCGAAATTATCAGTCGCAGCAGCATCAGAAGCAGTTAATTTTTGCTGTTCTATCCAGATCGTTCCATCAAAATAATATATATAAGCAGAGCCTGAAGAATTACCATTATCATCATCATCATCCCAATGGGCTCCAATAATGGAAAAATTATTGGAGATAGAAACTGAAATTCCAAATTTGTCTCCGCTCATATTATCCGAAGGAATTAGTTTCTGTTGTTCTATCCAATTCAATCCATCAAAAAAATAGATATATGCAGCTCCTGATACATTGCCATTATCACTTGCATTTGGAGCTCCAACAATAGCATAGTTATCAAAAATGGATACTGAAGAGCCAAATTTATCTCTATAAGAATTATCCGATGGAATTAATCTCTGTTCTTCTATCCAGTTTGCAAACAAACATCCGGACATAATTATCATCAATAAAACTACCACTAAAAAATTTTGCATTGCTTATTCTCCTTACATCTCATACATATGTTGCTGCTAACATTCGTATGCCACGTCAACTCTTTTGTTGTATATAACCAACTATGGATAATGTAAAGACGTTGCACAATAACTCCAGCTGATATGGTTATTATACAACTGTCTAATCATCAGAATCCGAATCTATATTATCTAATGGACTTTTTATTTTAGCTAAAATGACATTACTAACATGCGTGTAAATCTCGGTTGTACTCACATTTGCATGACCCAATAGTTTCTGT